>CAVJKI010000006.1:0-21161 GCA_963649995.1 Sodaliphilus sp. | reverse complement strand
ATATGGTCTTATCTCGCTTTATATAAACAACAACGCCCACCTTTCGGTGGGCGTAAGCTATTTAAATATATCAAATTAAACTAATTCGATAACAGCCATCTCTGCTGCGTCGCCTCTCCTGGGGCCGATCTTGATGATGCGTGTGTAACCGCCGTTCTTGTCAGCGTACTTGGGTGCTATATCATCAAACAGTTTCTTAGCTACGTCTTCCTTAGTGATGTAGCTGTAAACCTGACGCTTTGTATGCAGTGTGCCGACTTTGCTGAGAGTTATCATCTTTTCAGCTGCGCTGCGAACTTCCTTAGCTCTTGCAACTGTAGTAACGATCTTGCCCTTTTCAAGAAGCAGTGTTACCATACCTCTGAGCATAGCCTTTCTGTGATCACTGGTTCTTCCCAGTTTTCTTGAACCTGCCATGGATATTTCTCCTTTCAGACAAATTGAAAGTCACTTGTCAATTATTGTCGTCGTCGCTTGCAAGGTCAAAGCCTAAAGACTGGAGCTTTGCTCTGACTTCCTCAAACGACTTCTTGCCTAAGTTTCTAACCTTCATCATATCACCCTGCGACTTGTTGATAAGGTCGTCAACGGTGTTGATGTTTGCACGCTTTAAGCAGTTGAATGAACGAACAGAAAGGTCAAGGTCATCGATAGTCATTTCGAGGAGCTTATCCTTGCCTGACTCGCTCTTATCTGCCATAAGCTCAGGCTGTATAGCCTCATCAGACAGCTCAACGAACGGCTGAAGATGATCTACCAGAAGCTTAGCGGCGTATGAGACTGCCTCTTTTGCAGAAATTGTACCGTCTGTCCATACCTCAAGTATGAGCTTGTCATAGTCGGTACGCTGTCCTACACGGGTGTTCTCAACTGTATAATTCACCTTTAAAACAGGTGTATAAATGCTGTCGACAGCAATTATGCCGATTACCGGCTGAAGCTGCTGCTTATTCTTTTCAGCAGACACATATCCTCTGCCCTTATCCAAAGTGATCTCCATGTAGAGCTTAGCTCCGGGGCCGAGGGTAGCTATATGCATACCGGGGTCGAGGATCTCGATCTCACTGTCGGTCTTTATGTCACCGGCAGTAACATCACACTCGCCCTCAGCTTCAATATAAACTGTTTTCGGGCATTCGCCATACATTTTTGCAATGAGACCCTTGATGTTGAGGATAATTTCCGTTACATCCTCTTTAACACCGGGGATAGTCGAAAACTCGTGCTGAACGCCGTCTATCTTGACTGACGTTACCGCAACGCCGGGAAGTGATGAAAGCAGTACACGGCGAAGGCTGTTGCCAAGCGTGTTACCGTAACCACATTCCAGAGGCTCAAGTGTAAACATACCATAGGTTCCATCGGGTTTTAACTTAACGGTCTCGATCACAGGCTTTTCGATTTTTTCAAGCATTTGGTTTACCCTCCCACAAGTTTGTCAGATGTTTCATCGGGTTAACGATGTACGAACGGGCTGTATTCCCCATTTCAGCGGGGAAACCGCCCGGTTAATTTTAAATTACGATTTGGCGGGCATTGCCCTCCGCACATATCGCAGTGCGGAATTGTAAATTAAAAATAACCGATACATACCATGCTGTCCACGGTATGAAGAGTTTTCGCAATACTGCTCGACGAGATTATTTTGAATATAACTCGATGATCAGGTGCTCAGCTATTTCGTAGTCAAGCTCATCTCTGTTGAATTCACGAGTAACCTTGGCTGTCATAGCCTCTTTATTTACGTCCAGCCATAACGGAACGAGTCTGCCGTTTGTCTGTTCGATTATCTGAGCGAACTTGGGGCTCTTTTTGCTTGTTTCGCTGACTGCAACAACATCGCCGGGCTTGATTCTGTATGAAGGAACGTCTACCTTCTTGCCGTTTACTGTGAAGTGACCGTGTGTTACTAACTGTCTTGCTTCTCGTCTTGTGATAGCCATACCCATTCTGAATACAACGTTGTCAAGTCTTGATTCAAGAATCTTGATAAGGTTTTCACCTGCAACGCCGTCCATCTTAACTGCCATCTCGTAGTAGTGATAGAACTGCTTTTCGAGAACGCCGTAGATGAACTTCAGCTTCTGCTTTTCCTTAAGCTGCATACCATACTCAGAAACTTTCTTTCTGTTGTTGGTGTTTGCGTGACGATTTGTTTCCTTGCTGTATCCCAGTACCATAGGGGATATGCCTAATGCCTTACATCTCTTTAAGACCGGCTGTCTGTCTACTGCCATTTGTCAGTACCTCCGTTTTTTAAATAAATATCGTTTCTGAAGGTTTATACCTTCCGCGACACCGAGTAAACTACACTCAGTTTATGATTATACACGTCTTCTCTTGGGAGGACGGCATCCATTGTGAGGAATAGGAGTTACATCCTTAATAAGTCTAACCTCAAGACCTGCTGCCTGCAATGCACGGATAGCTGCTTCACGTCCGGATCCGGGACCCTTAACGTAAACCTCTACAGTCTTCAGACCATGCTCCATAGCTGCCTTAGCTGCTGTTTCAGCGGCTGTCTGAGCTGCGAAGGGAGTTGACTTTCTTGAGCCTCTGAAGCCCATTTCACCGGCTGATGCCCATGATAATGTGTTGCCCTGAAGGTCTGTGATAGTAACTATCGTATTATTGAACGTAGACTGGATATGAGCTGAACCGTTTTCAATGTTCTTACGCTCACGACGTCTGCGAACTACAGGCTTCTTAGTAGCGGTTGCCTTTGCCATTGTTTTACCACCTTTCCGTAAAGATTACTTCTTCTTATTAGCGATGGTCTTCTTAGGACCTTTTCTTGTTCTTGCGTTGGTCTTTGTTCTCTGACCACGAACGGGAAGACCCTTACGGTGACGTGTGCCTCTGAAGCAGTTGATTTCAACGAGACGCTTGATGTTGAGGGCTACTTCTCTCCTGAGGTCACCTTCTACAGCTACGCCGAGCTGCTCTATAGCATCACGGATCTTAGCTTCGTCATCATCGGTAAGATCCTTGACTCTGGTGTCGGGGTTTACACCGGCCTTTGCCAGAATGTCGTTAGCTGTCTTTCTGCCGATTCCGTAAACGTATGTGAGACCGATCTCAACACGCTTTTCCTTCGGCAGGTCGATACCAGCAATTCTTGCCATATCTTTTTCCTCCTGTTAAATTAGGGCTTAACCCTGTCTCTGCTTATGCTTAGGTTCCTGGCAGATTACCATAACCTTGCCCTTGCGCTTGATTACCTTGCACTTATCGCACATAGGCTTTACTGAAGGTCTAACTTTCATCTTAATATCATCCTTCCTGTAATTGTTACAGACGAGCGTTTGCTCGTATTCGTTTATGCAGATTTACTTTGCTCTCCAGGTAATTCTGCCTTTTGTCAGGTCATACGGTGACATTTCGACTGTTACCTTATCACCGGGTAAGATACGAATGAAGTTCATTCGCAGCTTGCCGCTTACATGAGCCAGTATCTTATGTCCGTTTTCAAGTTCGACCTGAAACGTTGCGTTAGGAAGCGCTTCAATTATCTTGCCGCTTACCTCGATTACATCTTCTTTAGACAAGCTTAGTCACTCTCCTCGGCGATGTTGTCTGCCTTGCGGTTCAGCACCGCTAATGCAGATCTTAGTTTTTTGTTTGTTATGTCCGTCACATCTACAACAGTCAATGTTTTCTGTAAATGAAGCGGATTTTTCTTTTTGGGCGATTCGACCTTGCGGAGCTTGCCGTCGGCAATATACGCAAAACCGTTCTCGACCCGCATGACTGCATAATAGCTTCCGCTGTCATGTCCTGCCATGCTTTTTACAACCATTCCGACTGCAATAACCGTATTGTTCATACGCCCTCCGTTATTTCTTCGGGTGGTGAAGTGAGCTTTCCGTGAGAATGATCGGCTCACCGTTGGTTATTGCGATAGCGTGTTCAAAGTGGCAACTGTAGTTGCCGTTCGCCTCAACTACCGTCCATTTGTCCGGCAGTATGCGGATTTCGGCTGTAGTTTCATTTATCATAGGCTCAATGCAGATCGCCATTCCCGGTACAAGTCTCGGACCTCTGCCGGGCTTGCCGAAGTTAGGAACTTCGGGGTCCTCGTGCATTTCGTGTCCGATCCCGTGACCGATGAACTTTCTTACTACATAGTAGCCTCGTGATTCACAATAAGTCTGCACGGCATTTGAAATGTCGCCGATCCTGTTACCGGGAAGCGCCATCTTTATACCCTCGTATAAAGCCGCTTCTGTAACCTCAAGAAGCTTTTCGGCTCTTTCGGGAACCTTGCCCACCTTGAAAGTATAAGCATTGTCGCCGTTAAAGCCGTCGATCTCAGCGGTAACATCGACTGAAACGATGTCGCCCTCTCTGATGATCTTCTTCTTTGAAGGAATACCGTGTATCAGCTCGGAGTTGATTGAAATGCAGGCACTGCCCGTAAATCCGCCGTATCCGAGTGAAGACGGGATAGCGCCCTTTGAAACGATAAAATCATGAATGATCTTATCAAGCTCCCATGTACTCATTCCGGGCGTTATTGCATTGCCCGCAACGATAAGAGTCTCAGCCGCTATCTGATTGGCTTTCTTCATTATTTCGATTTCTTTTGCCGATTTAACCTGAATCATTACTTTGCCTCAACTGCCGCAAGAGTGAGCTTTGAAGTCTCTGCGATTTCTTCCTGACCCTGTACGGTTATAAGCTTGCCCTTTCTCATGTAGTAGTCCTTGAGAGGAGCAGTCTTTTCATAATATGTTTTCAATCTTGCAATTACTGTCTCCGGCTTGTCGTCGATACGCTGAACAACGTTAGCTCCGCAAAGATTGCACTTGCCCTCAACCTTTGTAGGCTTGAAGTCTACATGGTAAGAAGCGCCGCAGCCCTCGCATACTCGTCTGCCTGAGAGTCTTGAGATTATCTTCTTATCGGGAACAGAGATCTCAATAACCTTGTCGATCTGAACGCCCATAGCGTCAAGAGCCTCAGCCTGAGCTACTGTTCTCGGGAAGCCGTCAAGAATGAAACCGTTCTTTGCATCATCCTGTGCGATTCTGTCCTTTAAGATGCCGATAACGACTTCATCGGGAACGAGATCGCCTCTGTCCATACACTCTTTAGCCGCAAGACCGGCGGGTGTGCCGTTCTTAACAGCTTCTCTGAGCATATTGCCTGTTGATATAGCGGGTATACCAAGCTTTTCGCAGACTACCTCTGCCTGTGTTCCTTTACCTGCGCCGGGTGCGCCTAAGAAAATAAGATTCATATTAATTCCTTTCTCTTATTCGAGGAAGCCCTTGTGATGACGCATCATCATCTGGCTTTCGAGTGCACGGACTGTTTCAAGAGCAACGCCTACAACGATGAGTATTGTTGTACCGCCGAGTGAAAGTCCTGAAATACCTGTGAGGTTCGAGAATATAATAGGGAATATTGCGATGATACCAAGGAATATTGCGCCTACCAGAGTAACCTTTGAAAGTGAGTTGTGGATGAAATCCGATGTGGGCTTGCCCGGACGATAACCGGGGATAGCACCGTTGTTCTTCTTAAGGTCATTGGCTATCTGTACAGGATTATACTGCATTGCAATATAGAAGTAGTTGAAGCCGATGATAAGGAAGAAGTAAATTATTGCGTAAACCACGTTGTTTGTGCTGAACAGACCTATAAAGCTGCTCCAGAATCCGTGGCCCGAATTTGCTGTTACACCGAAGAAGTAACCGATCGTTGCGGGAAGCGACATGATTGACATCGCAAATATGATAGGCATAACGCCTGCCATTGCAACCTTTATCGGAATGTGGTTTGTCTGACCGCCGTACATCTTTCTGCCGACTACTCTCTTTGCATACTGAACGGGAATACGTCTTTCTGCATTTGTCATAAGTATTACGAATGCTATCATTAATACATAGATAACGAGAATCAGCGGAACGAAGAACCAGTTCTGCGGAGCAACCGAGATCTGATTGATCAGATTGATAACCATATCGGGAACTCTTGATATGATACCTGCGAACAGTATCATTGAAATACCGTTGCCGATACCCTTCTGGGAGATCTGATCACCCAGCCATATAATAAGCGAAGCACCTGCTACAAAGCACGCTACGATCGTAATCGCCGCAATTACTCCGTCAAAGCCTTCTGTGTAAAGAACAGCACTCTTATGTGTTGTTTCGTTTACTGTGTTGCGCAGGCCGATGTAGAATGCTATCGCCTGGAATAATCCAATGCCCAAAGCTACATACTTCGTAATCTTGTTTATCTTCTTACGTCCTTCTTCGCCTTCCTTGCTCAGACGCTCCAGTGCAGGAATTGCGACTGTGAGCAGCTGAACTATGATAGAGGCGTTGATGTACGGTGTGATCGACATGGCAAACAGCGTACCGTTGCTGAGCGATCCACCCGTCATAACGTCGAGATAATTAAGAATTGTTCCTTCACCCATCATCTGTTTGATAGTTGAGGGTTCAAGGAAGGGAACGAAGATTGCTGCGCCGAAGCGGAATATAACTATTATGAGCAATGTAAATAAAATCTTTTTGCGAAGTGCGGGATCTTTCCACGCGTTTCTAAAGACTTGAAACATTACTCTACCTCAGCCTTTCCGCCGGCACTTTCGATCTTAGCCTTGGCTGATTCAGAGAACTTTGCAGCCTTAACTGTAAAGCTCTTTGTAACTTCACCGTTGCCAAGTACCTTAACGCCGTCAAGAACCTTAGTTACAAGACCTGCATCGATCAGAGCGTCTGTATCGATAACAGCACCGTTCTCAAAGCGGGCTTCGAGGTCGGCTACGTTTACAACAGTGTATTCTGTAGCAAAGATATTGTTAAAGCCTCTCTTAGGCATACGTCTTGCAAGTGATGTCTGACCGCCTTCAAATCCGGGTCTTACACCGCCGCCTGAACGTGCCCACTGACCCTTGTGACCTTTACCGGCTGTCTTACCGTGACCGGAACCGTGTCCGCGTCCGATACGCTTAACTTCCTTTGTTGCACCTGCTGCAGGGTATAATTCGTGTAGCTTCAATTGTTACACCTCCTATTTGTTAATGTGCTTATTTAACTCTATAAGGTGTAAGGAATTATTCCTCAGTAACCTCAACTAAATAAGAAATTTCTTTTATCTTGCCTCTTGTTGCTGCATTGTCGGGCTGAACTGTTTCAGCGCCGATCTTGCGAAGTCCGAGAGAGGCTGCTGTTGCGATGTGGCTGTCCTTACGACCAACCAGTGATTTAACCAGCTTGATTTTTAAAGCCATTTCGGTTTCCGTCCTTTCTGCAAAGTAAAAGCTTAACCTAAGATCTCTTTTACAGACTTGCCTCTGAGTTCAGCTACCTGCTGTGCATCTCTGAGAGCTGTAAGACCTGCCATTGTAGCTCTTACTACGTTGCAGGGGTTGTTAGAACGAAGTGACTTAGTACGGATGTTCTTGATACCTGCCATTTCTACGACAGCACGAACGGGGCCGCCTGCGATAACGCCGGTACCTTCGGGAGCGGGCTTCATAAGTACAGCGCCAGCGCCGAATTTTCCTACTATTTCATGAGGGATTGTTGTACCCTTTAATGAGATCTTAACGAGGTTCTTCTTAGCGTCCTCAAGGCCCTTACGGATAGCGTCGGGAACTTCGTTCGACTTACCCATACCAAAGCCTACGACACCGTTGCCGTCACCAACAACAACCAGTGCGGAAAACTTCATGATACGTCCGCCCTTAACAGTCTTGGATACACGGTTCAGAGCAACAACCTTTTCGGAAAGCTCATAATTGCTTGCATCTAAAAGTGCCAAATTCTTGTCCTCCTGTTTTTATTGCGGGTTTCAGTAAACCCTTACCTTACTGATTAGAAGTTGAGTCCGCCTTCACGAGCGCCATCTGCGAGTGCGGCAACTCTGCCGTGATATACATAACCTGAACGGTCAAATACTACATCGCTGATGCCTGCTACCTTTGCCTTTTCTGCAAGAGCAAGACCAACCTTCTTAGCTGCCTCTGCATTACCGCCGAAGCCTTCGAAGCTCTTTTCCATTGTAGATGCACTGCAAAGGGTTTTGCCTGCTTCATCATCAATGATCTGAGCGTAAATGTGCTTAGCAGAACGGAAAACGCTGAGACGGGGGCAAGCTGCAGTACCGCTGATCTTAGCACGGATACGCTTGCGACGCTTGATTCTGCTTTTCTTGCTGTCTATTACTTTAACCATTATTTATTCACCCCTTGCGGTTTATTTCTTACCCTTACCTGCTTTACCTTCCTTGCGGCGGATCGTTTCGTCGGTATACTTGATACCCTTGCCCTTATAAGGCTCGGGAGGACGCTTGCCTCTTACTTCAGATGCAAACTGACCAACCTTCTGCTTATCAATACCTGTGATAATGATCTTGTTAGGTGCGGGAGACTCTATCTTGATGTCTTCTGTATCTGATACGATTACCTGATGTGAGTAACCGAGGTTCATTATAAGATCCTTACCCTGCTTCTGTACACGGTAACCAACACCGTTTACATCAAGCTCCTTCTTGAAGCCGTTTGTAACGCCTTCGATCATGTTGTGGATAAGTGTTCTTGTAAGACCGTGAAGTGCACGGTTTTCCTTTTCATCGTCAGGACGTGTAACGGTAACAAAACCGCCGTCAACTGCGATTGCCATGGAGGGCTTGAACTCCTTTGTGAGCGTGCCCTTAGGTCCCTTTACTGTAACTGTAGAACCGTCTACTTTAACTTCGACGCCGGCAGGAACAGCTATAGGAGCTTTACCTATTCTTGACATATCTGTTCCTCCTTAATTACCAAACGAAAGCGAGTACTTCGCCGCCAACGTTGTTCTTGCGTGCTTCTCTGTCTGTCATGATACCCTTTGAGGTAGACACGATTGCAATTCCTAAGCCCCTCATAACCTTGGGCATATCCTTGCTGTTTGAGTAAATTCTAAGTCCGGGCTTGCTTACACGGCGTAAACCTGTAATGACCTGCGACTTGTTCTCAGTATACTTTAAGGTGATTCTGATAACGCCCTGCTTGTCGTCATCTATCACTCTGAAACTCTTAATGTAACCCTCATCTACGAGTATCTGTGCGATCTGCTTCTTCATGTTTGAAGCGGGCACATCAACTGTAGGATGCTTAGCAGAGTTAGCATTACGAATTCTTGTCAGCATATCTGCGATAGTATCGGTGATCTGCATTACTTACTTCCTCCTTGAAAATTTGTTCTTAAATTACCAGCTGGATTTCTTTACGCCGGGGATCTGTCCTTTATAAGCAAGCTCTCTGAAGCAGATTCTGCAAATGCCGAACTTACGCATATAAGCGTGAGGTCTGCCGCAGATCTTGCATCTGTTGTAAGAACGTGTAGAAAACTTTGCAGGACGCTGCTGTTTAGCAATCATTGACTTCTTTGCCATAGTTGATAGTTTCCTTTCTTTGTCTTACTTAGCGAACGGAGCGCCCATAAGTGTGAGCAGCTCTCTTGCTTCTTCGTCAGTCTTGGCTGTGGTTACGAAGTTAATATCCATACCACGAACCTTGTCAATCTTATCGTATTCGATCTCAGGGAATATCAGCTGTTCCTTGATACCTGTAGAGTAGTTGCCTCTGCCGTCGAACGAGTTGGGGTTGATACCTCTGAAGTCACGTACACGGGGGAGAGCTACGTTGAAGAATCTGTCGAGGAACTCGTACATTCTTTCATCTCTCAGTGTTACCTTGACACCGATAACCATTCCTTCTCTGAGCTTGAAGTTAGCTACTGACTTCTTAGCACGGCAAACAACGGGCTTCTGACCTGTGATCTGCATAAGGTCGCTCATGATAGCGTCTACTACCTTAGCGTTTTCCTTTGCTTCGCCGCAGCCGACATTGATTATGATCTTGTCGAGCTTCGGAACCTGCATTGTGCTTTTGTAACCGAACTTCTTGAAAAGAGCAGGAGCAACTGTTTCTCTGTAATATGCTTTCATTCTTGTCATATCGTTTATTTCTCCTTTAGCGACAGCAGCCGGAAGTTACTTTATCCGACCTCTCTGCCGTAATTCGGGGCGTCTGATTAAATCTCAGCGCCGCAGTGCTTGCAAACTCTTACCTTCTTGTCGCCCTCAACCTTGTGACCTACTCTTGTAGGCTTGTTGCACTTGGGGCATACAGGCATTACCTTGCACGCATAGATAGGAGCTTCAGCCTTTACAAGACCGCCCTGTTCGCCCTGTCTTCTGGGCTTAACGTGCTTTGTTACGAGGTTTCTGCCTTCAACGATAACCTTCTTTTCCTTGGGAGATACTTCAAGCACCTTGCCCTGCTTGCCCTTGTCTTTGCCGGACATGATCTGAACGTTATCGCCAGTCTTGATGTGTAATGTGTTCATTTACGACCTCCGGATTATAATACTTCGGGAGCAAGTGAAAGGATCTTCATGTAGTCCTTGTCACGCAGCTCTCTGGCTACGGGCCCAAAAATACGTGTACCTCTGGGGTTCTTATCTTCCTTTATTATAACGGCTGCGTTTTCATCAAAACGGATGTATGTTCCGTCATCACGTCTGATGCCTGTTGCTGAACGAACGATAACTGCCTTGACAACATCGCCCTTCTTAACAGTTCCGCCGGGGCTTGCTTTCTTTACGGAAGCAACTACTACGTCACCGATGTTAGCGTACTTTCTGCGTGTACCGCCGAGTACCCTGATGCACATAAGCTCTTTAGCGCCCGTGTTATCCGCAACCTTCATGCGTGTCTGCATCTGAATCATGGATTAATTCTCCTTCCGATAAATTTAAAGTAATAAATTACTTAGCCTTTTCGATGATGTTTACTAAACGCCATCTCTTATCCTTGGAAAGGGGTCTGGTCTCCATAATCTCAACCTTGTCGCCGATTCCGCAGGAGTTGTTCTCGTCATGCGCCTTAAGCTTGATTGTACGCTTAATGATCTTCTTGTAGAGGGGGTGGCGGACATTGTCCTTGATTGCTACTACGATAGTCTTATCCATCTTATCGCTTACAACCATACCTACTCTGGTCTTTCTTAAATTTCTTTCGCTCAAAGTAAAGTCCTCCTCTCTCTTACTTGTTGTCAGTTGCCAGCTCACGCTCACGCTGAACTGTCTTGACAATTGCTATTTCCTTCTTAACAGCGTCGATTCTCGTAGGATTGTCGAGCTTGTTAACGGCGAGCTGGAAACGGAGGTTGAATAATTCCTGCTTAAGCTCTATGAGCTTCTTGTCGAGCTCCATTTCAGATAACTCTCTGATTTCTTTAACCTTCATTACTGCTCACCTCCTGTTTCCTTAGTTACGAACTTGCACTTGATGGGAAGCTTGTGCATAGCAAGACGCATAGCTTCTCTTGCAGTTTCTTCGGGAACGCCTGCGATCTCGAACATTACACGGCCGGGCTTAACAACAGCTACCCAATATTCAGGTGAACCTTTACCTGAACCCATTCGGGTCTCGGCAGGCTTCTCTGTGATGGGCTTGTCGGGGAATATCTTTATCCAAACCTGACCGCCACGCTTGATGTAACGTGTCATAGCGATACGGGCAGCCTCAATCTGGTTGGATGTGATCCAAGCAGGCTCAAGTGCCTGTAAACCGTATTCGCCGTGGCTGACTACATTACCACGTGTTGCTTTACCGGTCATACGACCTCTCTGTACTCTTCTGTACTTTACTCTCTTCGGAAGCAGCATTAGTCGTTACCTCCCTCTTTTTTCTCAACTCTGGGTCTGCGTGATCTGTTGTCGTTGTTTCTGCGACGGGGCTTTTCTGTTGTTCTCTGTGCAGGGATCTCACCCTTAAGAACTTCGCCCTTGTAGATCCAGACCTTAACACCGATAACACCGTATGTTGTGTTAGCTCTTGCAACGCCGTAGTCGATGTCTGCTCTTAATGTCTGTAAGGGAATTGTACCTTCATGGTAGCTCTCGCTTCTTGCAATTTCAGCACCGCCGAGACGACCGCTTACCATTGTCTTGATACCCTTAGCACCGGACTTCATTGTTCTGCCGATGCAGCTCTTCATAGCTCTTCTGAAAGATACACGCTGCTCTAACTGCATTGCGATGTTCTCAGCTACGAGCTTAGCATTCATATCGGGGTTCTTAACCTCTACGATATTTAAGTTAACGTCCTTGCCGCCTGCGATCTTTGAAACTTCTGCACGGAGCTTCTCGATCTCTGCGCCCTTAGCGCCGATAAGCATACCGGGCTTTGCGGTAAGAATGTGGATCTTGATCTTGTTGTCTGATGAACGCTCGATCTCAACCTGAGCAATACCTGCTGCTCTTGAAAGCTGCTGGTCGGACTTTTCGCCGTTTGCTCTTGTGAGCATTCTCTTGTTCATGATATAGTCACGGATTTTGTAGTCTTCAACGAGTGTATCGCCAAAAGTTGCCTTGCCGGCAAACCAACGGGAATCCCAATCTTTGATAACTCCGACTCTGAGACCGTGCGGATTAACTTTCTGTCCCATTGTACTCCTCCTTATTCAGCTTCTTTTACAACCAGAACGATGTTGGAAGTTCTCTTGAGAATACGATGTGCTCTTCCGTGATCCTTAGGTCTGATTCTCTTTAAAGTAACGCCGGCGCCAACGTGGCAGCTTGAAACGTAGCACTTGGAAAGATCCATTGAGTGATTGTTTTCTGCATTTGCCATTGCTGACTTGAGGAGCTTCTGTAAAGGCTCGCTCGCTGACTTGGGTGTGTGCTTGAGGATCGCCATAGCCATGTCGCAGGGCTTGTTTCTGATAAGATCAAGAACAACGCCAACCTTGCGGGGAGATATGCGAACCTGTCTGAGTTCTGCTCTTGCCTCCATTGATGTCTCCTCCTTACTTACTTGTTTTGCTTCCTGCATGACCCTTGTAGGTTCTTGTAGGAGCGAATTCGCCCAGCTTGTGACCTACCATGTCTTCAGTCACATATACGGGAACGTGCTTTCTGCCGTCGTGTACAGCAAATGTATGTCCGACGAAATCAGGGAATATCGTGCTTGAACGGCTCCAGGTCTTGAGAACCTTCTTCTCGCCTGCTTCGTTCATAGCGAGCACTCTTTTCATGAGTGCTTCCTGCACGTAAGGTCCCTTCTTGATACTTCTGCTCATTGTATAATTTCCTTTCAAGTGGATTGCAAGTTAATATGCGGCGGATTCTTTACTGCTATGCCGCAAACGCCGCACTTATTAACAACGACTTGTAGTAGTTATTACTTGCTGTTTCTTCTCTTAACGATGAACTTATCTGTGCTCTTGCCGACCTTTCTGGTCTTATAGCCGAGAGCAGGCTTGCCCCAGGGAGTAACAGGTCCGGGACGGCCAACGGGTGACTTACCTTCACCACCGCCGTGGGGGTGGTCGTTCGGGTTCATTACAGAACCTCTTACCGTAGGTCTAACGCCCATGTGACGAACACGTCCTGCCTTACCGTAGTTAACGTTCTCGTGGTCGAGGTTAGATACAACACCGATAGTAGCCATGCACTTATCGGATACGTTTCTTAACTCACCGCTGGGAAGTCTTAACAGAGCGTAGCCGTTTTCCTTAGCCATGAGCTGTGCCATGTTACCTGCGGAACGAACGAGCTGACCGCCCTTACCGGGATAAAGCTCTATATTGTGGATTACTGTACCTACGGGTATATCAGCAAGTGCAAGTGCGTTACCGGGCTTAATATCAGCGTCGGAGCCGCTTCTTACCTTGTCGCCTACGTTCAGACCGTCGGGAGCGATGATGTATCTCTTTTCGCCGTCTTCATACTGAACAAGTGCGATGAATGCTGAACGGTTGGGGTCGTACTCAAGAGTCATAACCTCAGCGTCCATACCGAGCTTGTTTCTCTTAAAGTCGATTACACGATATTTTCTTCTCTGTGCGCCGCCCTTGTGTCTTACAGTGATTCTGCCGTAGCTGTTACGGCCGGAGTTCTTCTTGAGTGACTCAAGCAGGCTTCTCTCGGGCTCAACCTTTGACAGAACGCTGTAGTCGGTAACAGTCATACCTCTGCGACCGGGGGTGACAGGTTTATAAGTCTTAATAGCCATTTATATCACTCCTTTATATCATTCCGTCGAAGAACTCGATTGTCTTAGAGCCTTCAGCGAGTGTTACGACTGCTTTCTTCCAAGCGGGCGTGTAACCTTCGTTTCTGCCCATTCTCTTCATTACGCCGCGGCAGTTTACTGTGTTTACCTTAGCAACCTTAACACCGGGGAAGAGAGCCTCGACAGCCTTAGCTATCTCGATCTTGTTGGAGTCCTTAGCAACCTTGAAAGTGTACTTGCCCTGAGTAAGCATTTCCATGCTCTTTTCTGTGATGATTGGCTTTAAAATGATGTCATAAGCAAGCTTTGCCATTATGCGTACACCTCCTCGATAGTAGCAACGGCATCCTTAACAACGATGAACTTGTTGTACTTTAAGATGTCGTATACGTTAAGAGTGTTGGCCTGAGTTGTCTTTACGCCGGGGATGTTAGCGGCGCTCTTGATAACCTTTTCATCAACGCTGTTGAGAACGATGAGTGCCTTGTCAGCGCTGAGAGCCTTTAACATATTAACGATTGTCTTTGTCTTGAATTCGTCAGCTGTGATAGCGTCAACAACTATCATGCTGCCGTCCTGCACCTTAGCTGAAAGTGCAGACTTTAATGCAAGTCTCTTTACCTTTTTATTTAAAGAGTATGTGTAGCTTCTGGGCTTGGGGCCTAAAGCAACACCGCCGTGTGTCCACTGGGGAGCTCTGGTAGAACCCTGTCTTGCGTGACCTGTGCCCTTCTGACGCCAAGGCTTTTTACCGCCGCCGCTTACTTCTGTTCTTGTAAGCGTTGACTGTGTACCCTGACGCTGATTTGCCAGGTAATTTACCACTGCTGCGTGCATAACAACCGTGTTCGGCTCAATACCGAAAATGTTGTCATTAAGCTCAAGGTCGGACACAACAGCTCCTGTCATATCATATACTGATACTTTTGCCATGATGATCCTCCTCCTTACGCTTTCTTAACCGCATCGGTAATGCACACAACTCCGCCCTTAGGACCGGGAATAGCACCCTTGATTGCGATAAGATTGTTTTCTGCATCGATCTTAACGATAACGAGATTCTGAACTGTTACGTTCTCAGCACCCATGTGACCTGCCATGCCCTTGCCCTTGAATATTCTCGAGGGTGATGAGCAAGCGCCCATAGAACCTGCCTGTCTTACAACAGGACCTGTACCGTGAGTTTCCTTAAGTCTGTGCTGGTTGTGACGTTTGATTGCGCCCTGGAAGCCCTTACCCTTGCTAACGCCGCTTACGTCGATAACGTCGCCTGCTGCGAATACGTCAGCCTTGAGAACGTCGCCAACGTTTACGTTGCTGATGTCGTCTAATCTGAACTCCTTGAGAGTTCTCTTGAAGGGGAGGTCATTCTTCTTGAAGTGACCTGTCATGGGCTTGTTTACGTGCTTCGGTGATACATCGCCGAAACCAAGCTGAACTGCTTCGTAGCCGTCATTCTCAGCTGTCTTGAGCTGTGTTACAACGCAAGGACCTGCTTCGATAACGGTAACAGGAACTACTTTTCCTGCTTCGTCGAAAATCTGAGTCATTCCGATTTTCTTTCCGATTAAACCCTTAGTCATGGTTTAAATCCTCCTGTTTAGGTTATTGGTCGGTTTCCCGACTTGACCACCGACACCGATATTTTTTCGGGTTTCCGGTGCCGAAGGTTATTGGTTGACTTTCGCCAACATAACTCGCTACGGAATTACGCTTCCATAGTCATTTCCACACCTGCGGGAAGTTCGAGGCTCTGGAGAGCTTCAACTGTCTTGTTGGTGGGACGGATTACGTCGATAAGACGCTTGTGAGTTCTCATCTCAAACTGCTCACGGCTATCCTTGTACTTGTGTACAGCTCTCAGGATCGTAATTACTTCCTTGTTTGTGGGAAGCGGAATAGGACCTGCAACTCTTGAGCCTGTACGCTTAGCTGTCTCAACAATCTTTGCAGCTGCTGCGTCAACTGTAGCATGCTCATAGCCTTTAAGCTTGATTCTCACTTTTTCCTTAACTGCCATTTTGTTTCTCCCTTTCGTAAGATTTTCGGGGGAAAGATACGGTTTGCGGTATTTATAAAACATACCGTGCCGGGTGTTTCGTGTACTCTCATATAAAACAGGATCTTTTCCCACGGGGGTATCAACCTTATTGCTAACCCTTCCCGTCTTGACGGGAGAACGATCCTAAACCTATATAAAGCACCGAAAACCGCTTTGCAAAGCCGTTTTCGCCCATTCACTGGACATACTCCGTCTGAATTACCGGCATAGCCGCAACCTCAGACATCACAGCATATCATTGCAGTACGCTTTCATGCGCAAAAACTATTATACAGCATTACAGAGCGAAATACAAGCCTTTTTTAAAAATCGCCCTGTAGAAATATGCGTTCAGTTCTTGCGCGATTTTGTGCAATTTGACAAGTGGTATTATGTGCGAATTTTTTGCTCTTATTCTGTAATATACAAATGTGAGTTTTATATTTACGATCGGGTATCGGTGTCATTTGCAATGTGCTACAGCGTTTTGACCGAAGTACTGCTTTTTTCGGGAGGGGCAAATCTCTCCTCTATGGTCATATCATTTTTGCTTTCTGTTTATTCAATCATCCTTTGTCGGAAAAGAAAAGGCAGTCACAGCTCTCCGCCATGACCACCCTATCGTTTTCATCATTGCTTTGTGTAACCCCGCCGTTGTGCTATCTGTCGCCTATCAGCTACATTTCATTGCAAAATCAAAGGCGGTCACAGCTCTTTGCCATGACCGCCCTATCATTTTCATTATTGCTTTGTGTAACTCCGCAGTTTTACTATCTGTCGCCTATCGGCAACATCTTCAAAGGCGGAACTGTCAGCGGCGACACGCCGCCCGCCTTAGCCGTTGCCGACTTCTACGACGTAGATGTCTACATACTGTAAGCCCCAGTTGCAGGCATCGTCATAATGCTCTTCGGTGCTTCCCATGTATACGTCCACGGGAATTGTACCCTCCATCATACCATCGCCGGTATCTGCCGCAATAGCGTAGCCGTAGCAAACATTGTCATTCTGTCCGACAATGTACAGCTTAGAGCCGTAAGGGATAACGTCGGGATTTACCGCAACCGTGCCTATCTCAGCCAGTCTGCCGCTTGCCGTGTATGAGCCTGCGGGAGCTGTGTAAGCTGTAGCCTTGCCCGAAATTACATACTCATAGTCAACAGGTCTGCCGTTCTTCAGCACAATAGATGTATCATCTATCTGGCAGTACGGTGTAACAACCGCCGCACCCTCGGCTATGACCTCGTCAACCTTCTTTGTAACCACTTCCGTGGTCTTTTTTACATCTGTCTTTACGCCGTCAATATAAGTAGTTTTTGTAGTCGTTCTTATCTTGCCGTTGACACCCTTTGTACGAACCTCGCTCTGACCGATTGCCAGAATGTTCGATGTTACCGTAGATGTCTGATAAGGAATTGTCTTATCCTGTGTTTCGCTCTTGATTTCTACACGGGATACCTTGATCTCGGTAGGCTCGGTAATCTTGGTTTCAAGCTCCTCGCTTACCATATCGTTCTCACCGAGAGTGATTTTCGCTCTCTTTAAAAGCTCTGATACCGTGTCATCAAGGCACTTTACCGTTGTTGTCTTGCCGTCCGCCGTGATCTTTACATCATACGCTCTTGTGACGGCAATCTTCTCACCCTCTTTAATAACAGTGTCCTTTGAGGGAGATACCTTGTCGTACTTGCTAAGCTCAACGCCTGCCTGCTCAAGAAGCTGTGCTACGGTAGCGTCTACGCTGTGTGCGGTGGCAATTTCTTTTCCGTCTTCGAGAATTTTGACATCAAAAGCTCTCTCAATCGTAAGAGTAGCCGTAGCCACATTGTCCTTGAATCCGGTAAAATCAACCCTGTCGTATGCTCCGAGAGCGATATGATTCTCTCTGAGAATCTCGTAAGGATCGGCACTCACCGTATAAACAATACGCTTTTCGTTCTCATCAATTATCTCAACATCATTTCTGAAATAGAGCAAACCTGTCATCAGGAATACTCCGAATATACTGCCGAATATAAGCAGTATCTTAAGTGCTGCGTTCTTTGATATGCGTATTGTCAGTCCGGTGTTTCTGAATCTGGGAAACATATATCTGCCTTTCGTCATCATATCTGTTGGTTTAAGCAGTACCCGCACGGGCATCACGGCATTAAATTTACGGCTAAATCCGTCTGTCACCATTGACCGTGTACGATAGCTCCCCCATACGGAGAGAACCGCTGCTACGTTTATTATGGGGCTTTTTTCAAGCTCTAGACAATTATAATTTCCGTTTTGCAAAATGTCAAATAGTTTGGGTCAGTCATTTTTGGTGAAAATGCACAATAAAATTTTGTTACCGTTTTGTAACCTTTTTGTTACCGTTTTGTAATCAGTTAAATTTTGGATATTGCTGACTGATTTTGTAATTTATTTTGTTAATCTGCCCAAAATTGAAGTTTGAATTGTTGTTGTGCTTTTAAACAAAAATCACGGTTAAGATACGGCTGTTTTAATGCATATATGCGGTGAAATGGTAATTTGTTTACACATCTGACAGATACGCAATAAGTCCGAATATAGTAAAAATGCCGTTTTAAGCGTGTTTTAACTGTGACGGACAGGTGTATGTAAACGTATACTTATATGACATTTACAGGACGATTTAGAGGCGGAGCTGTGATTGAAACCCGCTCTTTATATATTGTAATAGTATAGCGATTTTTTTAAAGCGTCGGTTGTTGCACAAATGTTGTTTTTTGCTGTGTTAAGGATGCAAAAAAACAGCCCGATGATCGAGGCTGTTTTTCAGTATACTATAATAATATATAAAAGCGAAAGACGGAACGCTTTTCGGCAACATTGTAATTATTTACCTGACTTCCAACCGATGATCTCTGCCGAGAGTTTCTTATCGAGGTCAAGGCGCATGGCTTTACATTCATCGGGGAATTGCTTTGCCGCTGAGAAGCTCATTTTTACAAGCAAATCGGCGCCGACGGGCAGAGCCTTTTTCAGTACGCTTTCGGGGAATACAAAATGCGTTCCGTGTTCATAGAGATACACTGAGTATTCGCAGGAATGAGGACGGGACTTCAGACGCTCGTCCATTCTGCGTATGTACTTTGCGGTATCCCAGAGGGAATCGTCCTCAGCGCCAACAAGGACGAGCTTACCGCTGATATTCTCGACAGGTATAAAATGCTCCTCTTTAAGCAGTCCTGTGGCTTCGGAATCATCGAATACATCCTTTGAATATGTGGAATCGCCGTGTTCCTTTGAGGCGGCGGCTATTTTCTGCCAATATTCAGGGTGCTTATAGACAAAGGGCATATATGGTACGGGCTTACCGCCTATTGACACGATAGACTCGTTTTCAATAGGCCACTCCTTGCAGCCGTCAAGCTCTCCCTGCGCAAAGCCCTGCCATACAAAGTCGCTGGGGGTCAGGGCTATGGTAAGTGTAATATCATGATAGTGCGAAGCGGCGACAAGCGCAACCGTTGCCGTTGTCGATGCGCCGACTATACCTATCTTTTTGTTACCGTACGATTTCAGCCATTTTATAGCTGATTCAATTCGCTCAAGAGGGTAATTATGGTGGCTGTAATTCTTCTTCCCGGGCGACATTGTAATAACATTAACGCCGTAGGTATGAAGCCATTTCACGCAGGTGCGTGCCATATAGTCTTCGGGATCGTCGCCGAGCATTGCTATCATTGCGGTATCTGACGGTGTTTTGTTTCCCCAGTAAGCGCCGTAAAAACCGTCGGTTTCGGGTTCAAAGTGTAACTGTTTCATAGTTTTCTCCGTTTCTCTTTGGTTAGCTTTTGCTAACATCTGACTAGAGTATAGCGCGAGAGAGGGGAGATGTCAAGGGTTATATAAAAGGTTGGGTCGACGAAAATCTCAATATGATAACCATACAAGCACACACAGACACTCACCCTACGAAAAGACGTTATGATAGTTCAAATGTGAAACTGTATAGGGACACACAAATACTTGCGCTCAAACGTTCAATAAGTGGCGAGGATACAACGGTATATAAAAAATCCCGCTGTAAAAAACGGCGGGATCAGTTGTGTAGTGTTAAAATATGCGGTTACATTGACAGGAAGTACTCATGTACCCTTGTATCGCCGTCAAGCTCCGGGTGGAAAGCTGTTACAAGCTGTTTTCCCTGTCTTGCGGCGACTATTTTTCCTCCGACCTCGGAGAGAATTTCCGTGTCGTCGAACACTTCGTCGATATACGGCGCACGGATAAAGGTCATAGGAATAACTCCGACGCCGTCAAGCGGTGCTTCGGTATGGAAGCTTCCGAGCTGTCTGCCGTATGCGTTGCGGTTGGCAACGATAGACATTGTTTGCAGGTGCTGTGCGCTGTCGTTTGAGATAGACTTCGCAAGCAGGATAAGCCCTGCGCAAGCGCCGTAGACAGGCATACCGCTTTCTATACGGCTTTTTATGCCGTCGAAAAGATCAAGCTCACGGAGCAGCTTTCCCTGCACCGTGCTTTCGCCGCCGGGGATTATAAGGCGGTCGAAGCTACGTTCAAGATCCTTTTTCTGACGTATTTCAAAGCTGTCTGCGCCGAGCTTTGAAAGTATCTTTTCATGCTCTATAAACGCACCCTGTAGTGCGAGAACTGCTACTGTCATTAGTTGTGTCCTTTCGGCTAAGTTATAAAATAATATGATTTTCTCTGTGTTTTCATATTATTTAAGTGAATTGCAAAATTCTGTGATATATTTCGGGAGGGGCAAGCCCCTCACCCTACAAATATTTGTATAGATAAAAAGCTAAAAAGGTAAAATGTCTGGATAAACCGGGCGAATTATGTACGCTACAGTTTTGTTTCATATACCGCTTATCCCCGACCGTTTCACTGATCTTAGCTACGTTCCAACCTTTAAAAAGGTCGGAACAGTCAGCGGCGACCCGCCGCAAGGGTCGGAATTTGAGGCGGCAAGTTGCCATAAGTCACAATAAATCGGAATATCGTTTACCCCCGACCGTTTTGCCAGCCTTCGCAACGCACCGACCTTTAAAAAGGTCGGAATTTGAGGCGGCACATTGCCGCCTTATTTTCCTCTTTCAGCCATGAGGAGGGCGAT
>CAVJKI010000005.1:12863-21923 GCA_963649995.1 Sodaliphilus sp. | reverse complement strand
GCCTCCGAATTTGAGTAAAGGCATTGTAAAGTGTATTTACACCGCTTTTTCCCATTTTACAGTATCATTATGATTATACAGCATATCACAGGATTTGTCAACGAGGAAAAGGTCGATTAACTCCGTATCTGCCGTACAATTATTTTACAATCGCCAAAGGTTAATTTTAAAAACAGGTTACGTTCCGTAAGGCTTAAGCGGTTATCACTTTAAGTAATTGGTGTTATTCAATAAATAAATATCGAAACAACTTGAAATTTGTGTAACAATCTGCTATACTATACGATGACGGATCGGGACTTTTGTACATTTTACAAAAGTTACCACACAATAAGAAAGGAAAGGGTTTTTACAATGTATAAAATACTCAAAAGACGTCAGCTCAACGAAAACGTTGTACTGATGGAAGTAGACGCTCCCTTTATTGCAAAGAAGGCGTTGGCAGGTCAGTTCATCATTCTCCGTGTTGATGAAAAGGGTGAGAGAATACCTCTTACCATTTCCGACTACGACGGAGAAAAGGGTACTATCACAATTATATTCCAGATAGTAGGTCAGACAACAATGCTGTTATCACAGCTTAAAGAGGGCGACGCTCTGCTTGACTTCGTAGGACCTCTCGGTAAGGCTACAGATTTTGAGGGTGCTAAGAAGGTATGTGTTATCGGCGGCGGCGTAGGTAACGCTATCGCATATCCTTCCGCAAAGCAGTTATTCAACGAAGGCGTTGACGTTGACGTAATTGCAGGCTTCAGAAACAAGGATATTGTTATCCTTGAAGAAGAATTCAAGAAAGCAAGCACCAATTTCTATATTACAACAGATGACGGTTCATACGGCGAAAAGGGCTTTGTTACAAACAAGCTCCAGAGCCTTATCGACGCAGGCAACAAGTACGACCTCGTAGTTGCAATAGGACCTGTTCCTATGATGAAGTTCGTCTGTGAGGTTACCCGTCCTTACGGCATAAAGACACTTGTATCACTCAACCCCATAATGATCGACGGTACAGGTATGTGCGGCGGTTGCCGTGTAAATGTCGGCGGAGAAATCAAGTTTGCGTGTGTTGACGGTCCTGACTTTGACGGTCATTTAGTAAACTTTGACGAGCTGATGAAGCGTAATTCAACATACAAGGAAAAAGAAGCCCACGACAGAGAGCATTGCAGACTCTACAAGGCTGAGCAGTAAGGAAAGGACGATAAGAAAATGCCTAATATGTCATTAACTAAGGTTCCTATGCCCGAACAGGATCCTAACGTAAGAAATAAGAACTTCCTCGAAGTTGCAATGGGATATACAGAAGAAATGGCAATGGAAGAAGCATCACGTTGCCTTAACTGTAAGCATAAGCCCTGCGTAAGCGGCTGCCCCGTTAATGTAAGAATACCCGAATTTGTAGCTAAGGTTGCAGAGGGTAAGTTTGAAGAAGCTTATGAAATAATCACAAGCACAAACAGCCTCCCCGCAATCAGCGGTCGTGTTTGTCCTCAGGAAAGCCAGTGCGAGGGCAAGTGCGTAAGAGGTATCAAGGGCGAAAGCGTATCTATCGGACGTCTTGAGCGTTTCTGTGCAGACTATCACATGAAGCACAGCAATGCAAAGTTGGTTAAGCCCCAGTCAAACGGCAAGAAGGTTGCAGTTGTAGGTGCAGGTCCTTCAGGTCTTACTTGCGCAGGCGACCTTGCAAAGAAGGGCTACGAAGTAACAGTATTTGAAGCATTCCACACAGCTGGCGGCGTTCTGGTTTACGGTATTCCCGAATTCAGACTTCCCAAGGCTATCGTTAAGAAGGAAGTTGAAAACCTCCAGGATCTCGGCGTAGAAGTAAAGACAAACATGGTTATCGGCCGTGTTCTGTCAGTTGACGAGCTGTTCGAGATGGGCTACAAGGCTGTATTCATCGGCTCAGGTGCAGGTCTTCCCTCGTTCATGGGTATCGAGGGCGAGGATCTGATCGGTGTTTACTCAGCTAACGAGTACCTCACAAGAACAAACCTCATGAAGGCTTATCTTGAAGATTATGATACACCTATTATCAAGAGTAAGTCCGTAGCAGTTGTAGGCGGTGGTAACGTTGCAATGGATGCCGCAAGATGTGCAAAGCGTCTTGGTGCTGAAAATGTATACATAGTTTACCGTAGAGGTATGGAAGAAATGCCTGCCCGTAAGGAAGAAGTTCACCACGCTATGGAGGAGGGCATTATCTTCAAGAACCTCAACAACCCTGTTAAGATCATCGGCGATGAGAACGGCAGAGTAAAAGCTATGGAGTGCATTGAGATGGAACTCGGCGAGCCCGACGCAAGCGGCAGACGTAAGCCTATCGCTAAGGAAGGAAGCAACTTTGAGCTTCCCGTTGACACGGTTATCATGTCAATCGGTACATCTCCCAACCCCCTCATCAGAAGCACAACTCCCGGTCTTGATACAAACAAGAGAGGTTGCCTTATTGTTAACGAGGATACAATGCAGACAACCCGTGAGGGCGTTTATGCAGGCGGTGACGCTGTTACAGGCGCTGCTACCGTTATCCTTGCTATGGGTGCAGGTAAGCAGGCAGCTCAGAGCATTGACGAATTCCTCAGCAATAAGTAAAATCGGTATTCATACAGCCGCATAAATCTTTTGCGCATGACTGTTTGTCACAGCGCAAAGGTTGAGCGATTGTTATGTGATTCTTACAGCATAATTAAACAGCTGTGATGTCAGGTCTGGCGTCACGGCTGTTTTTGCTTTATACAGCAGTAATTATCAGCCGAAAGAAATATGCATTTTATGCCGATAGCCTGTACACGGCAAAATTATATTGTGTTTCTTTTATTTTTATGTTATCATTATACAGGATATTTCAGAAAGGCGGTACTGCCTATGAGTGCAAAGCTTAAGGCTTACAATAAATTGATCAATCGCAATCGTGTGGTCAAGCATCATTATGAACATTTTGTGCTTACACATGACACGCTCCATGCCAAAGCTCCGATTTTATCGTGGGCTTATGCCGTATGGCTGAATATTATATATTCATTACTTCATTTTTCCGACCGTGAGATAAAATTCAAACAGAGGGCGGGCAATGAAAGCAGAAGGTCATTCGGATTTTCGGAAGATGAAACGGTAAAAACTCTGTGTAATGCTGATATAGTTTCATTCGATGTTTTTGATACGCTGATACTCCGTCCTTTTTCTTCTCCCGCAGATGTATTCTATATAGTAGGAGAAAAGCTCGGAATCCCCGATTTCAGACGTTTGCGGATGAAATGCGAAAGCGACGCCAGAAAGCTGAAACAGCAAAGAGAGGGTACAACTGAGGTAACGATAGACGACATATATGCTCTTGTGTCAAGACGCACGGGAATATCCGCAGAATACGGTATCAGAACTGAATGGGATACGGAGCTTTCGTTGTGCCGTGCCAATCCCTTTATGCTTGAGGTATACGATAAAGTTTTAAAATCAGGAAAAACAGTTATAATCACTACCGATATGTATATGCCGAGGGCTTTTTTTGAACAGCTCTTACGGAAAAACGGCTTTGATAATTATGATAACATTTTTCTTTCGTGTGAGAACGGCTGCGGCAAAAGCGACGGTAAGCTGTATGATATAATAAAGCGGATATATGGTGAAAAACGCTTTGCGCATATCGGCGACAATCGTCATTCGGATATTAAAAATGCACAAAGGGCAGGCTTTGCTTCGGTTTTCTATCCCAATATAAACGCTGTTGCAAAGGACTACCGTCCGCACAATATGTCTTATATCACGGGTTCGGTTTATTCGGGACTTGTCAATAACAGGCTTTGTTGCGGAAAGCCGTGTTTAAAGGCTTATGAATACGGGTATAAATGCGGCGGTCTGTTGATTCTCGGCTACTGTAATTTTATCCGTCGGACCGCAAAAGAAAAAAATGCGGAAAAGGTGTTTTTCTTTTCCCGTGACGGCTACATAGTAAAACAGATATTCGACAGACTTTATACGGATATAAAAACGGAATATGTGTATTGGTCAAGGTCAGCCGCAACAAAGCTTTGCGCTGACATTTTCCCGTTTGATTATGTAAGAAGATTTGTGGCGCAGAAGGTCGGCAGAGGCTATACCGTTGATGAGGTCTTTTCTTCAATGGAGCTTTCGTGCAAGGATTTTTCACTTGCTCCAGAAGAAGTACTCACCAATGCAAGCTGTAAGCGCATAGAGGAGCTGATTTATGATAACATTTCTCTTATAGGTGAAAAATACTCTGATATGCTTGCGGGTGCGGAAAAGTATTTAAGAAGTATCATCGGAGAATGTAAAAATATTCTTACAGTAGACTGCGGCTGGGCGGGAAGTGGAAGTATAATGCTTGACGCACTGCTTAACAGAAAATTCAACATGGATATAACCGTAAACGGCGTTCTTGCGGGAACAAATTCAAGTCGGCAGCCCGACAGCGATTTCAGCGAATCGTGGTTTGCGGACGGCAAGCTTGTTTCATATTGCTTCTCATCGGCGCTTAACCGCAGATATTACGAAAACCATCACCCCGACATGAAGCACAATATATATTTTGAACTGCTTTTCGGCGCTCCAGAACCGTCATTCAAGAGCTTTGACAAAAACGGTACGTTGAAATTTGACAGCGAGTGTGAAAACCCCGACACGATCCGTGAAATTCGTAAAGGCGAAACGGATTTTATCAACGATTACCTCGAGGTGTGCAATACAGCGCCGTATCTTGCAGATATAAGCGGCAGTGACGCATACGCCCCTTTTGCGGCAGCAATTTCAGACAGCAGATATATGGCTGACGTATTTTCCGATGCTTTATTTGATGATACTGTATCAGGAAAAAAAGAAAAAATATAATATCCCAAATGACCGTAACCGCTGTGTTTTCAGCGTGCGGTCATTTTTACTTTAGGTTGACAACGCTCCGTATCAGTGATAAAATCGTGTTAGCAAAAACTAACTTGTTGTGAGGATATATCTATGAGCAAGAAAAAGAAAATGATTATCTGTTTTGTATTGGGAATGGTCGGTTGCCTGTGCTTCGGCGGATTTTTCGGTGCGAATGTTCTTGTAAATTACGGTGTGCTGTATGCGGTAGCGTTGCTTATACCTAATGGTGCGGTAAAGCTTGCTTTCACAAACGGACTGATAATACTGTTTGCGGCGCTTATAATATGTACGGCAAAGAATATCGGCGGAGTAGCGGACGAAAAGGATTTTATGCTGATACCGTAAATTAATTTTCGGAATTTTTATATTGCTTGTCATTTTCAAGGCGGAACGGACATATAATTTTTCAGATAATACAAGCAAGGAGGAATTATCATGTTCGTAATGACAATGACCAAACGCAAGCTTATCCGTGCGGTCATGTTCTTTCTGGTTTTGGTGACGGGTATTGCAATAGGAGTTTTTGCCATACTGTCATCTATTGATACAGGTGCGGAAAACGTAAAATTACCTATCTATAATGTCAAGCGCACTGACAACAAAATCAGTGTTACGTTTGACTGTGCGTGGGCAAACAGCAATACTGACGAGCTTATCTCAATATTATCCGAGGCAGATGTCAAAGCGACATTTTTTGTGACGGGTGAATTTGCCGATAAATATGCCGATGATATAAAAAAACTCAGCGATGCGGGACATGAGATAGCAAATCACAGCGACAAGCACCCGCACATAAAGGGCATGAATGTAAACGACCTTATAGCGGATACCAAGGAATGTTCACGCAAGATTAAAATGATAACGGGAAATTCGCCTGCGCTTTATCGGGCGCCTTACGGAGAATATGACGACAAGTCGCTCACCACGCTTTTCGGTATGGGCATGAGCGTTATTCAGTGGAACAAGGACAGCATAGACTGGGATAAGCCGACTCCCGAAACAATAATAGAGAGAACAACTAAGAATATAAGCTCAGGTTCTATCCTGCTTTTCCATAATGATCTTGAAAATACCACACAGGCGCTTCCGACGGTGCTTAAAAGCCTTAAGGAGCAAGGCTTCGAGCTTTGCACAGTGAGCGATCTTCTGCTTGACGGAGATTATACAATTGATGCAAACGGTATGATGATACCAAAAAGCGAGGCAAAGCAGACTATAGTATTCAGTGACAATTCTGCGGCAAATTCAGCATTTGAAATTCTGGCGGAAAATCTTAGCGTCAGCGATATTGAAGCTTTGCAGAGCAAGGATATTTCAATAGAGACTGCTCAGAAGCTGGCGGCATATCTTACAGCCGAGCAGATAGCGGCTCTTAAGGCGCTTCCTGAGGAAAGCTTATACAACGGATTTGCAAAATTGAAAGAGGCGATATATGCCCGTGAAAACGCTGTTCCCGGTTATTCAACAGAACCTGTTGAATCGGATATTGTAAAGGATTAAAGTAATAATTCAGTAGCCGCGCAGATGAAAAATGCTGTGCGGCTTTTTTACGTTTTAGTTGACGGTCGGTTTATAATCGTGTAATATAATATCATATAATGAATATCACATCACATCGGAGGAGTTTTCATGAAAGCCTTATTGATAGTAAATCCCGTATCCGGCAAGAAAAGAATCAACACCGAGCTTGTCGGGATAATCAGCCATCTTGAAAAGGGCGGATATATTACGACCGTACACGTTACCGACAGCCGTGGCGACGCTACCGAAACCGCAAGATTATACGGCAGTGAATATGACGTTATAATTTGTTGCGGCGGCGACGGTACGCTCAGTGAAACGGTAAACGGCATGATAGCAGGCGGGCATAAGACAAAAATCGGTTATATCCCGTCAGGAACTACAAATGATTTTGCAAACGGTATCGGGCTGTCGTCAGATGTCATAAAAGCGGCGGACGATATAGTAAGCGGCAAACCTAAAGCGTTTGACATAGGACGCTTCAACGAGCGTGAATTTATGTACATTGCGTCGTTCGGCGCTTTTACCCAAAGCTCTTACGGAACGCCGCAGAATCTGAAGAACACATTCGGTCATTTTGCATATATCCTCAGCGGAATAAAGGAGCTTACCGAGATAAAGCCGTATCACATGAGCGTTTATGATGCCGAGGGAATACTGCACGAGGGAGATTATATTTTCGGTGCGGCTTGCAATGCAACCTCTGTCGGCGGTATAATCAAGCTGGATAAACAGCTTGTCGACCTCAGTGACGGCGTGTTTGAAGTTATGCTTGTGCGCTGTCCGAAAACGCCTGTACAGATAAGCCTTATGGCAAAAGCGCTTCTGAACGGCAATTATGATAACGAGTTTCTTGATTTCTTCCATACAAAGCGCCTTGATATTCATTGCGATGAGGCGTTGCCGTGGTCGCTTGACGGCGAGGAAGCAAACGGCATGACGGACACCGAGATAGAGGTACTGCACGAAGCGGCAAATATCATTTTACCTCAGGAAAGTATAGTGCGGACGGTATGATAGAGTATATTCATGAACCGACCGACCTGCAATGCGGTCAGGCAGTACTTGCTATGGTTCTCGGTAAAGCTGTGGAAGAAATAGTTGAATATCTTGATAATGACCGTGAAACAACGCTTGCCGAAATGAAAAAGGTATTCAGGGATAATAATGTTTACATTTCTGATGAACGCATAGCCGTGCAGAAAAAAGAGCAATTGCCGCCGCTTTGCCTGCTCAGTCTTGAAACTCCCCGTTGCTGGCATTGGTCGCTGTATGCCGACGGAGTGTTTTACGACCCCGAGCACGGTGTCATGAACGACTTTCCCGATGCGAACAGAAAATATTACTGGGAACTGCAAATCAGATAAGCTTTGTTTTACATGACACCGATAAAGCTATTATACAAACATAACGGAGACAAAAACAGCTCCGTACAATTTTCACATTCTTTCGTTTCGGACTTGCTGTGAAGGTAAGCCCGAAATATTTTATACGGAAAAAACAGTTTTACCGTTTTTAGCAGTCGGGTATTTTACTATATCCTTACTAAAGTCTTGATTATTACGACAAATTGTGCTATACTAAATTCGATTATAAACTACTACCGTTTGAATACGGTATCAAGGATGTGTCGTATTGAACAAGGATAAAGAAAAATATAAACGTACCGCCCTTATTGTCGATGCGTTGGTGCTTCTTACATGGGAAACCTCAACCTTCGGCATTATATGGCTTAATTATTATAACAGCGAGATGGCGTTCAGTTTTTTCAGAAAGGGAAACTGGCTGTTATTCGGACTGTATTTTGCTATACTCTATGTATTTTCAAGAATATATAAAGGCTTGAAAATAGGCTCTCATAAAACGGCGGATATAATAGTGTCGCAGATACTTGCAACGCTCTGCACAAACATTATAACCTATATCCAGATATGCCTTATATCACGCTCGATGCTTGATCCCAGACCGCTTCTTGTCGGTACGCTGTATCAGGCTGTGGTGATAGCGCTGTGGGCGTTTATCAGCGGAAAGATATTCCGTGCGCTGTATCCCGCAAAGAATGTGATAATGATATACGGACTTGAACAGCCTGCAAGAATGCTCGTTGAAAAGATGAGCAAGCGCCGTGACAAGTATAATATTACCCGAATGATAAATGTGTCGGAGGGACTTGAAAAGATAACAGCCGAGATACCGAATTATGACGGCGTGGTCATCTGCGATACCCCGAACGAAATAAGAAACGATATACTGAAATTCTGCTTCAAGACATCGGTCAGAACTTATCTTGTGCCTAAGATAAGCGATATTATCGTAAGAGGCGGAGATAATATGGAGCTGTTTGACACTCCGCTTGTCATCTCCAAAAATTACGGACTGGGTATAGAACAGCGCTTTTTCAAGCGTTGCTTTGACATTGTGCTGTCTTCAATCGGCATAATCATTGCTTCGCCCTTCATGCTGATAACCGCAATAGCAATAAAGCTGTGCGATCGCGGTCCTGTACTCTATAAACAGGTGCGCCTTACCAAGGATGGCAGGGAATTTAAGCTGTTAAAATTCAGAAGCATGGTTGTAAATGCCGAAAGCGACGGTGTTGCACGTCTTGCAAGTGACGGAGACAAGCGTGTAACCCCTGTCGGTAAGTTCATAAGAAAG
>CAVJKI010000005.1:0-12853 GCA_963649995.1 Sodaliphilus sp. | reverse complement strand
CTTGATGAACTGCCTCAGTTATTCAATATCTTCAAGGGCGATATGTCGGTCGTAGGACCTCGTCCCGAACGTCCCGAGATCAGCCGTGAGTATGAAAAGGAAATGCCCGAGTTTGCGTTCCGCCTTAAAGTAAAGGCAGGACTGACAGGTAACGCACAGGTAGTCGGCAAATACAACACAACTCCTTATGACAAGCTGAAGCTTGACCTTATGTATATAGAAAAATATACGCTTGCCAAGGATATTCTGCTTATACTGAAAACAGTCAAGATTATCTTTATGCCCGAAGAAAGCACAGAGGGTATAAAGGAAGGATATATAACTCCCCTGCAAAAAGGTGAGGATATGCAGAATGAGAAAGGAAGCAAAGACAATGGAAACGTACAGTAATGTTATCGACCTCGATTCATATTCACCCGATGAGTGGAATATGATAGTTGAGCTGGCTCAGCAGATTCAGAAGAATCCTGCACTTTACCGCTCAAGATGCAGCGGAAAGATAATGGCGACGCTGTTCTATGAGCCGTCTACAAGAACGCAGATGAGCTTTCAGACTGCTATGCTCAGGCTCGGCGGTACGATAATAGGATTTGATAACCCGTCAACATCTTCTGTTTCCAAGGGCGAGAATATAAAGGATACCACAAAGATAGTAAGCAGCTACGCCGATATACTTGTAATGAGAAATCCTTACGAGGGCAGCGCAAAGGCAGCGGCTCTGACAGCCGACTGTCCCGTTATAAACGCGGGCGACGGCGGACATCTGCACCCAACGCAGACGCTCACCGATATGCTGACGCTCAAAAACGAAAAGGGCAGACTTGACCACCTGAAGATAGGTCTTTGCGGCGATTTACGTTACGGCAGAACGGTACACTCACAGCTCAAGGCGCTGTCACGCTATGAGGGCAATGAGTTTATACTGATTTCAACCCCGGAGCTTGCATTACCGTCATATATCAAGGACGTGCTTGATGCAAGAGGCTGTACATATAAAGAGATATATTCGCTTGATGAAGCGATAACCGAGGAATCGCTCGATATGCTGTATATGACAAGAATACAGAAGGAGCGTTTTGCAAGCGAGGAAGAATACAACAAGCAGAAAGACGTATTCCGCCTTGACGCTGAAAAGATGAAAAAAGCGCCTGCGGATATGATAGTTATGCACCCGCTCCCAAGAGTTGACGAAATAGCCATGGAGATTGATGACGACCCGAGAGCTATGTACTTCACACAGGCTAAAAACGGTATGTTTGTGCGTATGGCGCTTATTATATGCGTTCTTGAGGGCAGGCTCGGCGCACCCAAGCTGCTTACAGGCACGGTAAAGAACGATGTTGAATGTACAAACCCCAAGTGTATTACAAAGACCGAGCATTATCTCCCGCACAGCTATAAGGTAGAGGGCGATATATGCGAATGCGAATATTGTGACGAGCGTATTCTGCTCGACTGAACAAGAGGAAATATATGATAGACTTTTCAACCAAAAAGAGAATTGTTATAAAGGTAGGCACAAGCACGCTTGCCCATAACACAGGCAATCTGAATATCAGACGTGTATCAAAGCTTGTGGAGGTAATGTCGGATATTAAAAATTCGGGCAGGGACGTGATATTTGTTACATCGGGCGCTCAGAGCGTAGGTGTGGCAAAGGCAGGACTTCACTCAAAACCTACTGAAATGCCTAAAAAGCAGGCTTGCGCCGCTATAGGTCAGTGTGAGCTTATGTACATATACGACCGTGAATTTGCAAACTACAATCACACGGTGGCACAGGTACTCCTTACCCGTGACGTAATCAGCAACACGACAAGAAAAGAGAACGTTACAAATACTTTCAATACACTCCTTGATATGGGAATAGTGCCGATAATCAACGCAAACGATACTGTTTCGATAAAGGAGCTTGACTTTGACGAGAACGATACACTGTCGGCAATAGTTGCGGCGCTCTGCGGTGCGGATCTGCTGATAATACTTACAGACGTTGACGGACTGTACGACAAGAACCCGAAACTCCCCGGCGCAAAGCTTATCCCCGAGGTTAGACAGATAACAAGCGAGATGATAAGCTCGGCAAAGGATAAAGGCAGTGAGTTTGCAAGCGGCGGTATGATAACAAAGCTTGAAGCGGCAACTATCGCTAAGGAACACGGCATACCGACGGTTATTATAAACGGTCAGCGGCCCGAAATACTTTACGACCTGTTTGACAATAAGGCTGTCTGCACAGTATTTACGGCAGACGAGGACTGAAAGGATAAATATGAGCTACATAGATGAACTCGGAGTCAAGGCAAAAGCGGTAGCAAAAAATTCAGCCATGCTTTCGCAGTCGCTTAAAAACGATATACTCGGCACAATTGCCGTAATGCTTGAAGAAAGCAGGGAAGAAATAAAAAAAGCGAACGAGCTTGATATAACTGCGGCGCATGAAAACAATATGGCAGCGGCAATGGTAGACCGTCTTACTCTTACCGATGCAAGAATTGACGGTATGGCTGAGGGTGTAAGACAGGTTGCGGCACTTCCCGACCCCGTAGGAAAGATACTCGGCGGCAATACCTTACCTAACGGTCTTACCGTAATAAAGAAATCCGTACCGCTCGGCGTTATCGGAATAATTTTTGAGTCACGCCCCAATGTAACCGTTGACGCAGGCTGTCTGTGCCTTAAGGCAGGAAACACCGTAATACTCCGCGGCGGAAGCGATGCGATAAATTCAAATAAGTGCCTTGTGAATATCATGAGAGCGGCGGCTGAAAAGCACGGCGTTAATCCCGATATAGTACAGCTTGTTGAGGATACATCGAGAGATACCGCAACAGAGCTTATGAAAGCCAATGAATATGTTGACGTGCTTATACCGAGAGGCGGCGGGGGACTTATAAACGCAGTTATAAAGAACGCCACCGTTCCCGTAATACAGACAGGCGAGGGCAACTGCCACGTTTATGTTGACCGCTTTGCGGATATAGATACGGCAGTCGATATAGTGGATAATGCGAAAACACAGCGCCCGTCCGTATGCAACGCTATCGAAAATGTACTTGTACACAAGAATATAGCAGAGGGCTTTTTGAAGAAGCTTGCCGAAAGGTGGAACGGCAAGGTCACTTTTGTAGGTGATGAAGCAAGCAGTGCATATATCACGCTTGAAAAGATCGCCGATGACGAGGACTACCGCAAGGAATTCCTTGACCTGAAAATTGCCGTAAAGATAGTTGATGATATTGACGAAGCTATAGCACATATCAACCGTTTCGGCACAGGCCACAGTGAATGTATAGTGACCGAGTATCTGCGTAATGCCGAGAAGTTCCAGCGTGAGATCGATGCGGCGGCTGTATATGTCAACGCCAGCACACGCTTTACGGACGGCTTTGAATTCGGATTGGGAGCAGAGATAGGAATATCAACGCAGAAGCTCCATGTAAGAGGTCCTATGGGACTTGAAGCACTTACTACGTTCAAATATCTTGTCAACGGAAACGGTCAGATAAGAGGCTAGGAGGAACGCTGATAAATGACTAAAAAAAGGAATAAAGGTAAAAATCACATAGAGGCAAAGAGCGAAAACAAGGTGCTTCACGGTCTTGCAGGCTCGCTTGAAGAAGCGCTTTCCGAAGATGTAAGCGAAATTGAACAGGACGAGGTAATAGTTGTAGACGTGCCTGAACGCCGTCACAAGGGTCTTGCAAAAAAGATAGCTTACTTTGTTGTCGGACTGCTTATTATCGTGTTTGCCGTTGTCGGACTGGTGAATACAATAATAGCGCTCAGCGGCGCTGTAAGCAGAATGGCAGACCAGACTGACCTCAAAGAAGAATTTGCACTTTATCTGTACCCGGTAGTTGCTACTGACCCGCCGAGCTTTGAGGACGCTTCAACGCTTACTCAATCTACTATAATAAAGGTCGCCGTTTCAAAGATACTTCTTACGGGAGATACATCTAACTATGAAACAGATACAGGCGTAATGTATATCCCCGAATTTGACGTTGAAACAACCGCAAAGAACATTTTCGGCAACAGTATTGAGGTAAAGCACCAGACAGTAGGCCATGTACAGGATCTTGCAACCTATAATGCCGAGAAGAAGGCATATATCGTAGCTGATACAAACCGTATCCCGAATTATTATCCGCAGGTTTCAAAAATAGAAAATGTCGGCGAAACATACACGCTGACTGTTGACTATTATCCCCCGACAGTGTCTATACCCGGACTTGTTACTGAACACGTTTCGAGTAAGTCGATGACCTATGTAATTACAACAAGCGGTGACAAGAAAACCATCACTTCTATCGCACTTGATAAGGTAGCAAGGGAAGAAGGATAGCCAAGATGTAATCTTGCATAATTTTCTCCACCCCCTTTTGTGACAAATAACGATTATTTAAAACCCTCCTGTCATTTACTTGACAAAGAGGGTTTTTCCGTATATAATCAATTTAGCCGTTTAAAGTAACGCAACTTGAAAGTGATAGCACTTTAAACGGTCATAATTATTTATTCTTATTTGTAAGGGGACAGAAAATGATATTAGCAATACTCATACTGTACATTCTGTCGGTAGTCGGAATAGGCATATACTGCCGTAAAAAGACTTCCACAGTTAATGACTTTGTACTCGGCGGCAGAAGCGTCGGACCGTGGTTTACGGCTTTTGCATACGGTACATCTTATTTTTCTGCCGTAATTTTTGTCGGCTATGCAGGCAAATTCGGCTGGAACTTCGGACTTGCGTCAACATGGATAGGCATAGGAAACGCAATACTCGGCTCACTTCTGCCGTGGCTTATCTTAGGCAGACGTACAAGAGTTATGTCAAAGCACCTTGAATCCGCCACAATGCCCGAATTTTTCGGCAAGCGCTTTAACAGCAAGACAATGAAGATAATCTCTGCGATCATAGTGTTCGTATTCCTTATCCCGTACACAGCGAGCGTATACAACGGACTTTCAAGACTGTTCGGCATGGCGTTCAACATTGATTATTCGTTCTGCGTTATCGGCATGGCTGTAATTACAGCGGTTTACGTTATTGTCGGCGGTTATAAGGCTACAGCGCTCAACGACTTTGTACAAGGCATTATAATGCTTGTCGGTATCGTTGCGATAATTGCGGCTACACTTGCGTCAAAGGGCGGCTTCAGCGAGGCGGTAAATCAGCTGTCGCATATCAGCACGGAGGGTACAGCTTCACCCGATCTCAGCGGCGGATTTGTTTCGTTCTTCGGACCTGATCCGATAAACCTTTTCGGTGTTATTATTCTTACATCGCTCGGTACATGGGGACTTCCTCAGATGGTACATAAGTTCTACACAATAAAGGACGAGCGCTCTATCAGAACAGGTACTATAGTATCAACACTTTTCGCACTTATAGTTGCCGGCGGAAGCTATTTCCTCGGCGGTTTCGGAAGAATATTTGTTACAAGCAAAGAACTCAATAATGATTTCGACAGCATTATCCCGAAAATGCTCGAATCTCTGCCCGAAATACTTATCGGCATAGTTGTTATTCTCGTTCTTTCTGCGTCAATGTCAACGCTTTCATCACTTGTACTTACATCAAGCTCAACGCTGACGCTTGACCTTATAAATCCTTTGTGCAAGAATAAGCTTGACGAAAAGAAGTCGCTTATAGTAATGCGTGCGTTCATTGCGGTATTCCTTGCAATATCGGTTGTAATTGCCCTCAACAAGAACGCTCTTATCTCAGACCTTATGGGTTATTCGTGGGGTGCGCTTGCAGGTGCATTCTTAGCGCCGTTCATGTACGGACTTTTCTGGAAGGGCGTTACCAAGATAAGCGTTTATGTAAGCTTCGGCGTCGGTGTTCTCGGCACCGTACTGCACATGATAATCAAGCCTACAGGCACAATACTGGGGTTCAATATTGCATCTCCCGTAAACTTCGGTATGTTCCTTATGGTCGCAGGACTTGTACTTGTACCGATTGTGAGCCTTGTTACACCTAAGATGAAAAAGCTTGAGCTTGACGAGATATTCGCCTGCTACAAGCAGAAAGCTGAGGTAGAGGTCACAGAGGCTATATCCGATGCAGATAAGCTGAAATAATCACAGCAAACAGCTGCGGCAGTTATGGTAAAATGAAAGTATAAAATCGGTAAAAATAAGAGGTGCAAATTATGCTTAATATGAGAAAAGGCTTTTCGGTATCATTCGCCGATAAACTCAGCGAGGGCTATAAATCTGACGGAGAATATATCACAGCAAATGTTTCGGCAGAAAAAACTCTGCCGCTGCTTGAGAATTTCATAAAACTGCACGAAGATGAAAAGCTGTTCTTTATCCTTGAACTCCCCACTCCCGACACCGCCGAGCCGAAAGACGAAAACGGGAATATCTCCGTATTCCATAAGGATATTTATTATCTTGACGACTGTACCTCCGCAATGATAAGAGATGTGCTTGATATTTCGGGGGCTATGCTTATTGACGACGGTATATCACAGTTCGGTGTCGGCTCACACATCACTGGAGATGAATTGATGATATGTAAGTATAATATTGTTTCGTTGTACCGTAAGAAAGCAGATTGCAGACTGTATGACGGATTTTTTGAAAGCTCGGGGATATATCCTGTTGAAAGCCTCACTACTGCGTGGAATATGCTTTCCCCTGAAGCTCCCGGCAAATGTACAATGTGTCAAAAGGATGGCAGGACAGTCTATCACATACCGTCCGTATTTGCTGAGCTGGGAATGTATATGGCAAAAAGGTGTGAGGTATAAATTCCATTCACGGCATTTTGATATAGGCATATAATATTAAAAAAGCGGCAGAATGTACGGTGGCTCTGCCCGTGAATTGCCGTACATGGCTTTACCTGCCGCTTTTTTGACTGCAAAAAACAGTACAGGCAGTCGTAAAAATCGTGTAAATTGCGAGGAAATAAATAATGCGTTGCAGAAAATTACAGTTATCCAAGCCAAAACAGCATAAATTGCATAAAGATGATTTTAAAATGCAGTTTGACGGTTATCGCCATTCATACGTCAAAAAGCGCTGAAACACCGCAAATTTGATGATATGCATCAAGAATAAGGAAAAATAAGTGCAATTTGTTATCGGCAAGTCTTAAATGAGATGGCAGATATGCATAACTGCGGCACAAAAAACTCACGGTTTTGTTATGCAGATTTCACAAAATGCAAGTTTTAAATAAAAATCTTGCAAAAAAGCGTTGACAAACCACTCCCTCGTCAGTATAATAATACTTGTAAGCAACGGAGCTACACGAACTGAAAAGTTCGTGCGGCTTCTTTTGTTTTAAGCGGGATTGCAAAAGTTCTGCAAGATTTTGCAAAGGCGCAGAGGGGTGCAGATAGGATTTTTGCAGACCCGCTTAATGAAAAAAGCGGCACAGCCGCAGTCAGAAAATTACCTTTTGAAAGGGGCGGTTATCAATGGATCTCTTATCCACGCTAACTCTTGCTGCCGAATCGGCAGACAAAATTCAGGAAACCGTAAACGCCACGATGTTCAATGTCGGTGACGGCAACGGTATATGGTACCTTATAGGTGCCGCATTGGTATTCTTTATGCAGTGCGGTTTCGCAATGGTTGAAACAGGCTTCACCAGAGCAAAGAATGCCGGTAACATTATAATGAAAAACTTAATGGACTTCTGCATCGGTACGATTGCATTCGTACTTCTCGGCTTCGGACTGATGCTCGGTGAAGATACATTATTCGGTCTTATCGGTATGCCGAACATTGATGTTCTGACTCAGCTTTCAGACTTCAACAGATGTGCAGAGTTCGTATTCAACTTAGTATTCTGTGCTACTGCCGCAACAATCGTTTCGGGTGCTATGGCAGAGCGTACAAAGTTCATCAGCTACTGCATCTACTCATTCGTAATAAGCCTTGTTGTTTATCCTATCGAGGCTCACTGGATCTGGGGCGGCGGCTGGCTCGCACAGCTCGGCTTCGTTGACTTTGCAGGCTCAACGGCAATACATATGGTCGGCGGTCTTACGGCTCTTATCGGTGCCGCAATGGTCGGACCCCGTATCGGTAAGTTCAGCAAGGACGGTAAGCCCAGAGCTATCTTAGGTCACTCGATCCCCCTCGGCGCACTCGGCGTATTCATTCTTTGGTTTGGTTGGTACGGATTTAACGGTGCCGCCGCAGCAAACGTAGATTATCTCGCAAATATATTCCTTACCACAACAATTGCTCCCGCAGTTGCAACGGTAGTAACAATGATATTCACATGGCTCAAAAACGGCAAGCCCGATGTTTCGATGTGCCTTAACGCATCGCTCGCAGGTCTTGTAGGTATCACTGCTCCCTGTGCCGATACAGACGCACTCGGTGCAACGGCAGTCGGTATAGTTTCAGGTATTCTGGTAGTATTCGGCGTTTGGTTACTTGATTACAAGCTCAAGGTCGATGACCCTGTCGGCGCAGTTGCAGTACACTTCTTCAACGGCGTTTGGGGCTCTATCGCAGTAGGCTTATTCGCAACAGGTAAAGGTCAGAACGGTATCACAGGTCTGTTCTACGGCGGCGGCTTCAAGCAGCTCGGTATCCAGTTACTCGGTGTTGTTACCGTTTGTGCATTCACAGCCGTAACGATGTTCCTGACGTTCTATATCTTAAAGCACACGGTTGGTCTCAGAGCTTCAAGAGAAGAAGAAATCAAGGGTCTTGATACAACAGAACACGGTCTGCCCAGCTCTTATGCAGACTTCGTTATCGCAGGCGACAGCGTATACAGCGGTTCTTCCGCAGAAGATACGGCAGTTGTTACTGAGGCTGCTTCCGTTGAAGCATCTGTACCCGTACAGCACGTTTCAAAGGCAAAGGCTCCTATCAGCGCAAGCGATGTAAAGATGACAAAGGTAGACATTATCGCAAATCAGGAGAAGTTCGAGGTCCTCAAGCACGCACTTTCATCTATCGGCATCACCGGTATGACAGTATCTCATGTAATGGGCTGCGGTATGCAGAAGGGATCAACTGAATTCTACCGTGGCGTTCCCGTAGACGCAAGACTTCTTCCTAAGATGAAGGTTGAGATCGTAGTTTGCAAGGTTCCTGTTGAAAAGGTTGTAGAAGTTGCAAAGAATGCACTTTACACAGGTAAGATAGGCGACGGTAAGATTTTCGTATACGACGTTGAAAACGTAATCAAGGTTCGTACAGGCGAAGAAGCTTACGAAGCTTTACAGGATAACGATTAATTCCAAATTATTAAATAGCATTGGTTCTTCCTTGAATGTGTTGCACCGCCCTTGGAAAAAGGGCGGTGCATTTTTGTGTTAAAAAGCACTTGCATTTTCGGGCAAAATGTAGGATAATATAAAATAGATATTTATGCCCATGGCAAATTAAAAACAAGAGGTATTACTATGCAGTTCAAACAAGTGGATATATATACTGAAAGCAACGCAGTGCAGGTGCTTACAATGCGTTTATCGGAGCTTGGATTCAACGGATTTATAATCCATGATCCCGCCGACTTTGAAGAATTTCTCGAAAACAAGGAATACAACTGGGATTATGTTGACGACAGCCTTATGGGACTTAAAACCGTAAAGCCGCATATCACCTGCTATGTTCAGGATAATGAGCAGGGTGCTGAAATGCTCTCTGCACTCAGCGGAACGCTTTCCGAACTCAAAGCAAACGACAAGGAAAATTTCTACGGAAGTCTTGATGTAGAGATAGACTGCGTGCGTGAAGAAGACTGGGCGAACAACTGGAAACAGTTCTACAAGCCATTTAAAATCGGCGAAAAGCTGATAATAAAGCCCAGCTGGGAAGACGTTGACGATACAGACGGCAGAAAGATACTTGAGATAGACCCCGCCTCGTCATTCGGCACAGGTCAGCACCACACGACACGTCTTGTAATGGTGCTTCTTGAAAAGCAGATACACGAGGGTGACAGAATGCTCGATCTCGGCACAGGTAGCGGTATACTGTCGATCGCAGGACTGCTCCTCGGTGCAAAGCAGGCGGTAATGGTGGATATATTTGAAAATTCCGTCCGCACCGCTAAGGAGAACACTGAAAAGAACGGCTTCGGCAGTGATATGGTTTCGGCTTATGTCGGAAATATCAGCGATGACGAGCCGCTCAGAGAAAAGATAGGCACAGGCTTTGACATTATCACGGCAAATATCGTTGCCGATGTCATTATATCCATGTCGCCCTACTTTAGCGGATTTTTAAAGAAGAACGGCAAGCTCATCGTATCGGGTATCATAACCGAGCGGCTTGACGAAGTGCTGTCCGCACTTAAGGAAAACAACATCAGAGTAGAAAGCGTATCGGAAAAAGAGGGCTGGAACGCCATTCTCTGTACCTGCAATCCGTAACAGAAAAAACAGTTGCACCATATAATGAGATAAACCTTGAAAAGGAGTGTATCTTATGAGTGGTGCATACTTATGTATATTTACTTTCATTTTCCTCGGAATAATGGGCGCTGTCAATATTGTGCTGTTTATCGGAAGCCTTGGCTCACCCCAGGCACCGCCTGTTTACATAACGCCGGACGGGTGCGACGATGTCGAGGGAAAGGTAAGGTCTGCACTTAAATCCACCGACGGAGATGTTGTTATAGTGATCCCTCGGAAGCTGTCGGAGGACGCTGAGTTTGCCGAGATATGCCGTGCGCTTGTTGCGGACTGTTCAAGAGTGTGCATTGACTGCGGCAAATAGGCGTTGCAGAATAAAAAAACAGGAGGCTGTATATTGGACAATCAGAAGGTTGATATTTCCGTTGAGCTAAGCGGCTCAGTGGAGGACGTTATATATAAGAATGCCGATAACGGCTATACTGTTATAAATCTCGGCTGTGATGAAGGACTTATACCAGTAGTCGGAAACCTCGGTGATGTAAACGAGGGCGAAAGGCTCAATCTGCGAGGCGGCTGGATAACAAGCCTCAGATACGGCAAGCAGTTCAAGGCGGCAATGTGCGAGCGCTCCTTACCCGAAACAGAGGGCGAAATAGCCGCATATCTCGGCTCGGGCGTTATAAAAGGTCTCGGTCCTGCAATAGCCAAAAAAATAGTAAAGCTTTTCGGTACGGAAGCGCTTGATATAATTGATAACGACTGTATGCAGCTCACTGCCATAAAAGGAATAACCTCGGACAAGGCGCTTTACATATCAAACGAATATCACAAGATAACAGGAGTAAACGAGGTCATAAAGTTCCTCGGAGAGTATAATTTCGGACCTGCACACGCAATAAGCGTCTGGTCGGCTTTTGAGCATGACAGCATAAAGCAGATAAAGACAAATCCCTATATACTCTGCACAAGCGGCATAGATATAGATTTCCGTTCTGTCGACCGTATGGCGGCTGACCTTGGCTTTGACGCAGAAAACAGCAACCGTGTACGGGCAGGTATAGTATATGTCCTGCACGAGAACGCAAACGCAGGTCATACCTGCCTGCCTGTTGAAAAGCTCCGTGATGCTGTATGCGACAATCTCGGAATTGAACGCAGACAGTTTGCTTCCTGCCTTGACGACTGTGAGGAAAAGGACTGGGTGGTAAGGCTCACCCTCGGAAAGCATGAATTTGTATATCTGCCCGAATATTATCAGGCTGAAACTTATATAGCAAAGAAGCTTGCTTTTATGCTCAGGACCTCCGCACAATATGAAAAGGACTATTCCGACGAGATAAGAGGCGTTGAATTTTCCGAGAATATTCAGTATGAGGATCTACAGCGTGCCGCTATAAGCGCCTGCCTTACAGGCTCGGTGTTTATCCTTACAGGCGGACCGGGTACAGGTAAAACCACTACGCTCAACGGCGTTATTAAGATACTTAAGGCGCACAAAAAACGTATTCTGCTCTGCGCCCCTACAGGCAGAGCCGCAAAGCGTATGTCCGACCTTACGGGCGAGCCTGCAAGAACGATACACCGCCTGCTTGAAGTCGACTATACCGCAAAGGGCGAGCTTAAATTTAAGCGTAACGAAACAAATCCTCTCCCTGCCGATGTGGTTATAGCCGATGAAATGTCGATGGTCGACGCACTTCTCATGTGTTCGCTTGTACGGGCTATAAAGCCGACCTCTAAGTTTATTATGGTCGGCGACTCAAACCAGCTCCCCTCCGTAGGTGCGGGAAATGTACTGAAAGACCTTATAGCATCGCATTATATCCCGTCTGTAGAGCTGAAAGAGATATTCAGACAGGCGGCTCAGAGCCTTATTGTCACCAATGCTCACAGGATAGTAAGAGGAGAGTTCCCCGTACTTGACGACAGGCAGAACGACTTTTTCTTCATGAATAAGCCTAACGAAAGCGATATTGCCGACCTTGTGATACAGCTTACAAAACAGCGCCTGCCCGATACATACGGCTTTTCACCTATAGACGATATACAGGTGCTTTGCCCCACAAAAATGGGAGCGGCAGGCACAAGAGAGCTGAACAAGCAGCTACAGCTTGCGCTCAATCCGCCTGCGCAGAATAAGGCGGAGCTTAAATTCTTTGATGTTATCTTCCGCACGGGAGATAAGGTAATGCAGACCAAGAATGATTATGATGTTCTGTGGACTAAAAATAACGAAAAGGGAAGCGGAATTTTCAACGGAGATATAGGAATTATCCGCAGTGTCGACCGCTTTTCACAAAATGTTACCATAGATTTTGAGGGAAGAATCGCAATATATACCTCTGAAATGCTGAGAAAGCTGGAACACGCCTATGCTATCACCATACATAAAAGTCAGGGTAGCGAGTATGATGCAGTAATTATCCCGATAACAGGCTTTACTCAGAATCTGCTTTACCGCAATCTGCTTTATACAGGCGTTACCCGTGCAAAGAAAA
>CAVJKI010000004.1:0-22916 GCA_963649995.1 Sodaliphilus sp. | reverse complement strand
ATGGCGGACAGCTCAAAATCGCCGCCTATGCCGACACCTACAGTTATAGGCGGACATGGGTTGCTTCCTGCCTTTGATACAGTATCAACCACAAAATTGACTATATCCTCTTTCGTGGCGGAGGGCGTGAACATTTTAAGCGCACTCATATTCTCACTGCCGAAGCCCTTCGGTGCTACCATAATATGTACCTTGTCGCCGGGAACGATAGTTGTATGTATTATCGCAGGTGTGTTGTTGTTTGTATTTTTGCGCTCAAGCGGGTCTTCAACTACCGATAAACGAAGCTTGCCGTTTACATATCCGCTTGCCACGCCCTCGTTTATTGCATCGGTGAGATTTCCGCCTGTGAAATGCACGTCCTGACCGATTTCAAGGAATATTATCGCCATTCCCGTATCCTGACATATCGGCACTTCAAGCTCCTTTGCACAGTCGATATTTCTGACTATATCGCCGAGTACCTGCTTTGACAGCGGACTTTTCTCACAGCCGATACATGAATTTATTTTCTCCTTCATGCCGTCGGGCAGATAAAGGTTTGCCTTTACGCAAAGCTGTTCAACTGTCTTTTTAACAAGCTCTGTGTTTACCTTGCGAATATTACCCATGATATTCCCTCCGTTATTTAATTACTTTGCCGTCTACAAGCACTGTATCGGGTGTATCAAGCACCGATAACGGGTCGCCTGAAAAAATAACAAGGTCTGCGTCCTTTCCGACCTCTATACTGCCTACCCTGTCAGCTATGCCTGTGATCACGGCAGGGTATATCGTAATTGCTTTGAGCGCCTCGTTTCTGTCAAGACCGCCTCTTACCGCAAGTCCTGCCGAAAGCGGAAGATACTGTTCGGGTACAACGGGGTGGTCGGTGCATATACACATCGGAACACCCGCCTTGTTCAGAACGCCTGCCGTTTCTATCGTGTGGTTACGAAGCTCAGGCTTACAGCGCTCACTGATTATCGGTCCGACTATCGTGCGAGTTCCGTCCTCAAGAAGCTCGTCTGCTATAAGGTGTCCCTCTGTGGCATGGATAATGACATAATCTATATCAAATTCCTTTGCAAGCCGTATTGCCGTGAATATATCGTCTGCTCTGTGAGCGTGGAAATGTGCGGGTATCTCGTGCTTTAAAAGCGGCATGAGAGCCTCGCACTTTGCGTCATATTCGGGGCGGTCGCCCTCGTCATCTGTTCCGAGAGAGCTTTCGTAATCTATCATGTCATCAAGATAGCGCTTAGCCTTGTAGAGCTGTTCACGGATTATAGCAGCAGTCGCCATACGGGTAACGGGAGCGGTGTCCTTGTCCTTGTATACGTTTTTTGGGTTTTCTCCGAGTGCAAATTTTATTGCAACGGGATTTTTGATTATCCTTTTGTCTATTCTCTTTGAGCCTGCGGTTTTCATGGCAAGAAAAGCTCCGCCTATGGGGTTTGCGCTACCCATTCCGCACACTACCGAGGTTACGCCTGCTTGAGCCGCTTCCTCAAAGCAATGGTCGAGCGGATTTACCATATCTATTGCACGCAGATTTGGAGTTGACGGATCGGTATCCTCGTTTCCGTCGTCGCCCTCAAAGGCAAGTCCGTCCTCCCATGCGCCTATATGCGAATGAGCGTCTATAAAGCCAGGGTATACCGTTTTACCCTTTGCGTCTATATCGCTGTCGGACGGAGTAAAGTCTTTCAGCTCTGACATATCGCCGACAGCCTTTATCCTGCCGTTTTCTATAAGGATAAATCCGTTTTCGTAATTCTTGTCTGCCATTGTGACAACAGCCGCATTGTAAATGTACATATTTATCCTTTCAGTCTGTTATGTGTTTTTGCATCAAGCTCAACAAGCTTGACTATCTCGCCTGTTATAATTCTGTCCGATGTATTTGCGTTTACTTCAAAGGTGCTGTTTTTTCTGTAGATCGGCAATCTGGAATCGTAAATTGCCTTTAGCTGTTCTTTTGTGTTATTTACGACAAGAGGACGGTTTGTATCATTTCTGATACGCCCATAGCAGGTATCAAAGCTTGCGTTAAGAAAAATCACAACGCCCTTTTCTCTTGCAAACTCGGCGGTTTCATCTCTTAAAATAGCTCCGCCGCCTGTGGCTACTATTGTTCTGCCCTTGAAGTTTCTTATATACTGTGCTTCCAGATCCCTGAAATAAGGCTCGCCTTTCTGAGCGAATATTTCGGGGATAGTCATTTTCTGATTGTCGACTATGTACCTGTCAAGGTCGATGAACACGGCAGTACATTCTTTTGCCAACATTCTTCCTATATGGCTTTTTCCGCAGCCCATAAAGCCGCAAAGATAAACAGGCCTCATTACACAAGCCTCATCATTTCATCGGAGATAGCCTGTACCTGCTTGGCTGTGTATTCCGCACCGCTCCATATTATGTGCGCTACAGCCGCCTGCCATACGAGCATCTGCATACCACCGCTGACTTTCTTAACACCCTTGTCGGAAACCATCTTCATGAGCTTTGTTTCACGGGGATTATAGATAGCGTCAAAGAAGCCGTTCAGCGTTATGTTATCAAGCGCCTGCTGTGTAAGCGGGCTTGCGTCTGTGTTCGGGTACATACCTACGGGAGTAGCGTTTACCATAAGGTCAAAGTCGCCCTTTACATCAGCTAAAAGGCAGTGGCTTACCTTTGCGTCCTTATAATTCTGCTTTATTTCTTCGCATAAAGCGGTTGCCACTGGAACATCGGCTTCTCTTACTGCAATAGTCAGCTCGCCGCCCTCACGGACAGCTTCAATTGCCATCATTCTGCCGACACCGCCGCAACCAAGAAGCAACACCTTGTTTGTAAGGGTCATACCCATTGCGCCGACAGCCTTTGTAAAGCCTGTGCAGTCGGTGTTGTAGCCTGTCGAAACACCGTTTACGTTAGCTATGCAGTTTACGCTGTTGTAACGCTTAGCGGTGTCGTCAAGCTTGTCGCACATCTTTATTATATCTATCTTGTAGGGAATCGTAATGTTGAAGCCTGCAAGGCTCTTGAAATAATCGTAACTCTCTGTCAGCTTTTCGGGGGCTGTGTCGAGTATCTTATACTCAGCCTGCTCGCCCGATATTTCAAAAAGTCTTGTGTGTATCTGAGGTGAGATGGTATGACCGAGAGGGTGTCCCAGTATACCGAATACGTTTTTATTTTCTGTCATGTTTCTTGCTCCTTTTGTTCTGCTTTAAGCTCTTTATGCTTATCGATCTTTTTATAAATCAGCTTTACGAGTGCCACCGCACCTATGCCGCAGCCTATACCGAGCGCAATTCCGCCGATAATATCGGACGGATAGTGTACATAAAGGTACATTCTCGAAAATGCGACCAGCGCCGCATAGATATATGCGATAATACCTAGCCGCTTATGGAACAGATATATCGCCGTTGCCATAGCAAAGCACGTTGCGGTATGGCTTGACGGGAACGAAAATCCCGACGGTGCTTTCACTATAAGCTCTATTGCGCCGTTTATCATAAACGGTCTGGGTCTGCCGACAAGATGTTTTATTATAAGCTCGCCGAACAGCAGTACGGAAAGCGTTGCCCCCATTACCGCAAAACTCGTTTTCCGCATTTCCTTTATGCACATCATGACGATGAACACTAGGATAGCCATTGCGCCATACTCTATGCTGTAGGTAAGGCAGATCATTATAATATCCATAATCGGGTTTGACAGCGTGTTATGGATAAAATCAAGTATCGACAGGTCAAGCGCCGTTATACTTTCAATTAACATCAGAGTGCTGCCGCCTTTTCAAGTGTATCGGGGCTTTCAACGTTTACAGCGGTAACGCCGTCAAGTGTTTTCTTTACAAGTCCTGTGAGTACCTTGCCCGGACCGAGTTCGATATAAGTATCGTAGCCGTCCTTTGAAATAACATCAAGCTCAGAGGTAAATCTTACGGGTGAGCAGATATGCTTTGCAAGATACGAGGGCATATCCGAGAAATCGGTAAGCTCGCTTCCGTATACGTTGCAGTAGAACTTCATTGACGGTGCGTTAAATGGGATGTCCTTTGCCTTTTCGGCAAATTCTTCCGATGCACTTGCCATAAGCTTTGAGTGGAAAGCGGCAGAAACAGCAAGCGGAACTATACGCTTTGCACCCTTTGCCGAAAGCGCTTCCTTAGCCTTTCCAATGCCTGCCGCAGTACCTGCGATAACAGTCTGTACGGGTGAATTATAGTTTACAGGAGTAACATACTCTCCGCCGTCCTCAATTTCCTTGCAAGTCTGCTCTATAACATCAGCCTTAAGACCGAGAACAGCCGCCATGCCGCCGGGGTTAGCCTGTGCCGCCTTGTCCATAGCCTCGCTACGGTACTTTATTGCTCTGAAAGCGTTTTCGTATGTCAGCATACCGCTTGCCGCCATTGCCGCATATTCGCCGAGAGAATGGCCTGCAACGGCTGTAGCCTCGATGCCCTTTGATTTAGCCGCTTCAAGCGCCATGAGCGACATAGCGAGAATAGCAGGCTGAGAGATTATTGTGCGTGAAAGCTCCTTTTCGTCGCCGTCAAATATCTTAGCGGCAAGGTCAAAGCCGAGAATATCACTGCCAAGCTCGATCACCTTTTTACATTCGGGTACGGTGTCGTAAAAATCCTTGCCCATGCCCTTATACTGCGAGCCTTGTCCCGAAAAAAGGAATATAGTTTTTGTCTTATCAGCCATTTTCTGTTTCTCCTTGTGATTTTATAATTTAGATTGGTCAGAATGTGATAAAAGTTGAATTTGTCAAAAATGGGGTTTGGGGCGTAGCCCCAAGCGGGGTGAGGGCGACAGCCCCACATTCAGCCCCTTCCAGTGGGGAAGGGGTTTGGGGTTAGGGATTGAGAATTTGCTCTTTTTAAAAAAATAGGTTTTCTACAAATAGCCGGAACAACTCCTGATATTTTTGATAAATAAAACTTCTTTATACCCTGAAAGATGTTTCATTGTCACACAAGTGACAAAATCTGTTATATATTGCAGAAATTCTGAAATATACTGTCCCAATTTAACCTATTACGATACAAATACTCAAATAATTGTTGACAAACAGTACCGAAATAGAGTAAAATGAAATATAAGCACGTTTACCTTTACGGGGTAGCTATGCCCTGCGGACGATATAATCCGCAGTTACTGATTTATTATACAACAAAAAGAGAATAAAATCAACAATAATATTATATATACGGCGTCAGGAAAGCCGCACGGAAGGAAAAGAGTATGAACGGTATAACGATACTGGGTACGGGAGAATACACCCCCGAAACCGTAGTCACCAATGAAATGTTCACAAAGTTCATTGATACTACAGACGAATGGATAACCACAAGAACAGGTATCCGTGAAAGACGTATGAGTCCCGATAAGCCCAACTTCATGATGGCGGCTGAGGCGGCAAAGGCGGCACTCGAAAGTGCAGGAAAAACCGCAAAGGAAATAGACTGTATAATAGTTTCTACCTGCTCGCCCGATTTCTACTACCCGAATACGGCGTGCCTCGTGCAGAATCTCATCGGCGCACAACCCTGTGCCTGCATGGACGTAAATACAGCCTGCACGGGCTTTATAACAGCGGTTGACATTGCGAGAAACTTCCTTGCAAACGACACCTATAAAACAATACTTATAGTAGCAAGCGAACGTCTTACAAATCAGGTCGACTACACCGACAGAGCAAGCTGTATACTGTTCGGTGACGGCGCAGGTGCAATTGTACTTGAAAAGGGCGAGGGCAAGGAATACTACAGCCACTCGGGCGCAGAGGGCGATATGCTCCAGAGCCTTTACTGCAAGAACTTCTATGACAGAAACAATCCTTATTTCACAGGCGACGACTGTCTTAAGGATATTATAGACACTCCGAACAAGGAGCGTTATTTACAGATGGACGGAAAGGCAGTATACAAGTTCGCCGTTGACGCTATGGCGAATGCAGTCGAATATGTATGCGAGCATTCCGGCATATCACTTGACGATATTGATTTAGTTATTCCCCACCAGGCGAATATAAGAATAATCCAGTCCGCACTCAAGAAGATGAACGTTGACCTTGACAAGGTGTTCACAAATCTTGAAGTTCACGGCAACACATCAAGCTCATGTATCCCCATGTGCCTTGCAGAGCTTGACCGTCAGGGCAGACTAAAGCGCGGCATGAAGATATGCCTTGTCGGCTTCGGTGCAGGTCTTACCTACGGTGCAACGATTTTTGAATATTAATTCCCGACTGAAAGGATAAAAATAATGGAAACAAGAATAACAAAATTACTCGGTATAAAGTACCCAATATTTCAGGGCGGTATGGCATGGATAGCTGAAAGCACACTTGCGGCGGCTGTATCAAACGCAGGCGGCGTAGGTATCATAGCAGGCGGCTCTGCTCCTATCGACTATCTGAGAGATCAGATAAGAAGGGCAAAGTCGCTGACAGATAAGCCCTTCGGCGTAAACATCATGCTGATGAGTCCCAATGCGGAGGATCTCGCACAGCTCGTTATCGATGAAAATGTTCCCATGATAACAACAGGCGCAGGCAACCCCGGCAAGTTCATGGAAGCATGGAACAATGCAGGTATCAAGGTTATCCCCGTAGTACCCAGTGTCGCACTTGCAAAGAGAATGGAAAGAAGCGGTGCGGCGGCAGTTATCGCAGAGGGTACGGAATCAGGCGGTCATATCGGCGAAAACACTACAATGTGTCTTGTTCCCCAGGTAGTAGACGCTGTATCTATTCCCGTTATCGCCGCAGGCGGTATCGCAGACGGCAGAGGAATCGCCGCAAGCTTTATGCTCGGCGCTGAGGGCGTACAGGTAGGTACAAGATTCCTTGCCGCTGAGGAGTGCCAGATACACCCGACATATAAACAGCTCGTTGTTGACGCTAAGGATACAGACAGCATAGTAACAGGCAGAACAACAGGTCACCCCTGCCGTAACGTAAAGACAAAGTTCTCTAAGAAGCTTGCAAGCGGAGAAATGAACGGTACTATCACTCCCGATGAGTTTGAGCAGATAACACTCGGCTCACTGCGCAAGGCGGTACAGGACGGCAACCTTGAGGAAGGCTCATTCTTATGCGGTGCTATCGCAGGTATGGTAAAGAAGGTACAGCCTGCTAAGGAAATAGTTGAAGAAATGTTCGCAGAGGCTGAAAAGCTTCTGAACAAGTAAGATAAAAATAAAGGAGAAAACTACATGGCAACTGCTATCATTACAGGATCTGCAAGAGGAATAGGTGCGGCAATAGCTCTGCGTCTTGCAAAGGACGGATATGATATTGCACTCAATGACATCGTCGAAAGCTGTTTTGAAAACAACGATATAATCGAAAAAATCAAGGCAGAAGGCGTAAAGTGCGAAAAGTACATCGCAGACGTATCAAAGTACGATCAGTGCGAAGCTTTTGTAAAGAGTGTAAAAGCTGATTTCGGCAGTATTGACGTACTCGTTAACAATGCGGGTATCACCCGTGACGGTCTGCTCGTAAGAATGAGCGAAGAAAACTATGACCTCGTTGTTGCGGTAAATCAGAAAAGCGTATTCAATATGACTAAGTTTGCAGGCTCTGTTATGATGAAACAGCGCAGCGGCAGAATCATTAATCTTGCCAGCGTAGCAGGACTTTACGGCAACCCCGGTCAGATGAACTATTCCGCAACAAAGGCGGCTATAATCGGTATGACAAAAACCACCGCAAAGGAACTCGGTCCGAGAAACGTTACCTGTAACGCAGTAGCTCCCGGCTTTATCCACACAGCAATGACAGACGCTCTTTCGGAAGAACTCAGAGCCGCTATGGTAAAGCAGATAGCTATGGGCAGATGCGGTGAGGTTGAAGAAATAGCAGGCGTTGTATCATTCCTTGCTTCTAAGGACGCAAGCTATGTAACAGGTCAGGTAATAGAGATAAGCGGCGGCTTATCAATGTAAAAAGACAAGCCACGAAAGGAAATACAAAAAATGAGCAGAGTTGTAATTACCGGTGTGGGCGTAGTAAGCCCCATAGGAAACACCAAGGAAGAATTCTGGAACAGCCTTATGGAGGGAAAGCACGGCTTCACACTTGAGCAGTGGTTCCCCGGTCAGAGCGAAGAACTCAATGTAAAGGCTTCTGTAAAGGATTTCAGTGCAGAGGGCCTTTTCGATAAGAAAGAGCTTCGCCGTACAGATATTATCACACAGTACGCAGTATATGCCGCTGACAAGGCATTAAAGGACGCAGGAAGCGACTTCAAGGATCTTGACCCCTACAGATGCGGCGTTATTATCGGCTCAGGTATCGGCGGTATGGAAACAACACAGGAAGAACTCCTTGCATACCACAACAAGGGCAATAAGAGAGTTTCCGTATTCACTATCCCGAAGATGATAGGAAACATGGCGGCAGGTACGGTTGCAATCCGTACAGGCTTCAAGGGTATAAACTACTGTACAGTTTCGGCTTGCGCCAGCGGTACACACGCAATCGGCGAAGCGTTCCACGCTATAAAGAACGGCTATATGGACGTTGCAATTGCAGGCGGTACGGAAAAGTGTTCGATAGGCTTTGCTTATGCAGGCTTCAACAATATGCACGCCGTTACAAAGTCAACCGACGTTGACAGAGCAAGCATTCCCTTTGACGCAGAGAGAAGCGGCTTCGTTCTCGGCGACGGAAGCGGTATCGTAATTCTTGAAGAATACGAACACGCAAAGGCAAGAGGCGCAAACATCTATGCCGAGGTCACAGGTTACGGTGCAACATGCGACGCTTACCACGAAACAAGCCCCGATCCTGAGGGCAGAGGCGGCGCAAAGGCTATGGAGTTTGCGGTAAAGGAATCAGGCAGAGCGCCCGAAACCTTCAACTATGTAAACGCACACGGCACGTCAACTCCCATGAACGACAAGACCGAAACAGCCGCAGTAAAGCTGGTATTCGGTGAACACGCAAAGAATATGGTCATCAACTCTACAAAGTCAATGACAGGTCACCTCTTAGGTGCGGCAGGCGGTGTTGAAGCAGTAGCCTGCGCTCTCCAGATAAAGAACAGCAAGGTACACCGTACATTAGGCTTAAAGGTTGCCGATCCCGAATGTGACCTTGACTATGCGGCTGACGGCACAAGAGATATGAAGATAACAGGCGCACTCAGCAACTCGCTCGGCTTCGGCGGTCACAACGCTTGTATAGCATTTGCCCCCGTAGAGGACTGAGAGAAAGGTTGACACAATATGCAGTTTGAAACTAATTCGCTTACCGATGCAGTAAAGGAATTCATCGGTATTATGAAGGACAGCGGTCTGTCCTATATGTATGTAAAGAACGACAAGTTCGAGATTGAACTCGGTCAGAAGAATCCCCCTCCTGCACCGCCCATGATGCCCGCAATGCCTCCCATGGCTATGGCAGCTGCTCCCACAGCTCCGACATCTGCACCGCAGACACAAGCTCCTGCGGCAACACCCACAGATACAGGCAAGAGTATAAAGAGTCCTATCGTAGGCACGTTCTACTCTGCTCCCTCACCCACAAAGCCGCCTTTTGTAAAAGTCGGTGATAAGGTAAACGAGGGCGATACTGTCTGCATCGTTGAGAGCATGAAGGTCATGAATGAGATACAGGCTGATATATCCGGCACTGTAAAGTCAATTGCGGTAAAGGACGGAGAGGCTGTAGAGTTCGGTCAGCCGCTCATCATAATAGAATAACGGAGGACTGTATATGTCACTTATGAATAAAGAGCAGATAATGGAGATAATCCCTCACAGAGATCCGTTCCTGCTTATAGATACAATTGAAGAAATGGAACCCGGTCAGCGTGTAGTTGCCACAAAGTACATGAAAGAGGACGAGTTCTGGTTCAAAGGACACTTCCCCGGTTATCCCGTAGTTCCCGGTGTACTTATGCTTGAAATGCTTGCTCAGGCAGGCGCAGTTGCTATGCTTGCACTCCCCGAAAACAAGGGCAAGATAGGTCTTTTCGGCGGTGTAAAGGAAGCCAAGTTCAGAAGACAGGTAGTACCCGGCGACCTTTTAAAGCTCGAAGTCGAGATAATAAAGGTAAAAGGTCCTATCGGTGTCGGCAAGGCACTTGCAACGGTAAACGGTGAAAAAGCGGTATCCGCAGAGATCACCTTTGCTATCAAGTAACGGAAGGCAAACGCTGTATGTTCAATAAGATTCTAATCGCCAACAGAGGCGAGATCGCTATCAGAATAATCCGTGCGTGCAGAGAGCTTGGCATAAAGACTGTTGCGGTATACTCTACAGCCGATAAAACGGCACTCCACGCTCAGATAGCGGACGAGGCGGTATGTATAGGACCTGCTCCGTCAAAGGACAGCTATCTTAATTCAAAGGCACTGCTTGCCGCCTGCGAGATAACAGGCGCACAGGCAATACACCCCGGTTTCGGTTTTCTTTCCGAAAACAGCCACTTTGTACGTCTTTGCGACAAATGCGGAATAAAGTTCATCGGTCCGGGCGCTGACGCCATGGACGCTATGGGCGACAAGGCAAACGCAAAGAAAACGATGATAGAAAACGACGTTCCCGTAGTTCCCGGCTCTGACGGTGTTGTTGAAACGCTTGAAGAAGCACAGAAGATCGCCGCAAGGATCGGATACCCCGTAATGGTAAAGGCGAGCGCAGGCGGCGGCGGACGAGGCATAAGACTTGTTGAAAAGCCTGAGGAGCTTGAAGCGGCAATGACCGCCGCAAAGCAAGAGGCTAAACAGTTCTTTGCCAACGATGATATATATATCGAGAAGTTCATAGTAAACCCCCGACACGTTGAGATACAGCTCCTTGCGGACGAACACGGAAACGTGATTTATCTCGGCGAGCGTGACTGCTCATTACAGCGCCGCAATCAGAAGGTGCTTGAAGAAAGCCCCAGCCCCATTATGACGGAAGACCTCCGCAAGAGAATGGGTGAAGCGGCAGTAAGAGCGGCAAAGGCTTGCGGTTATGCAAACGCAGGTACGGTAGAGTTCCTTGTAGATAAGGACTTGAACTTCTACTTTATGGAGATGAATGCGAGAATACAGGTCGAACACCCCGTAACCGAAATGGTAACAGGCGTTGACCTTGTAAAGGCACAGATAAACATTGCCGCAGGGCTTCCCTTGCAGTATAAGCAGGAGGATATAAAGCTCACAGGCCATGTTATCGAGTGCCGTATAAATGCGGAAGAACCTAAAAACAACTTCCGTCCCTGCCCTGGTAAGATAAAGTCTATCCATATGCCCGGCGGCTTCGGCGTGCGTATTGATACGGCGGTATATCAGGGCTATGAGATACCTCCTTACTATGACAGCCTGATAGCAAAGGTGCTTGTCAAGGGCGAGGACAGGAAAGAGGCTATTCAGAAGATGAAGGTTGCCCTTTCCGAATTTCTCATTGAGGGTATCAACACCAACATTGATTTTCAACTCAATCTCCTGCGTGACGAGGATGTCGAAAGCGGTAATTTCGACATAGGCTTCCTCAACCGCAAGGATTTGACGAATTATTGATAAAACATTACAAAGCAGATAAAATATAATCTACAATAGGGTCGCAGGGGCGTAGCCCCCGACAGGGTTGAGGGGCGGTAGCCCCCATATCTTCTCCCCCCCTTCCGGGGAAGGGGGGCAAGGGGGATGGGTTAATACCCTTGAATCTATCGGCAGATAATGTTATTATTTGATTTGAACAATAAAGGCGGTGCTTTAATTGTTAGAAGATCTGTTTAAAATGGTCAAGGACCGTTTTAACGAAGAACAGAAGGACGAGGCGCAGACCTCTGCCCCCGAAATACCTAAGGACCTGCTGTTCAAGTGTCCACGCTGTCAGAACGTGTTCTACATGGACGAGTTTGAAAAGCGCAAAAAGACCTGTCCCGTCTGCAACTACCACGCAAGACTTTCCGCTAAGGAACGTCTTGATATAACGGTTGACAAGGACAGCTTCAAGCCGTTTGACGAGAACATGGTATCGCTTAACCCTATCGGCTTCCCCGATTACGAGAAGAAAATAAAGGGTATGCAGGAGAACACGGGACTTAAGGACGCAGTTGTCACAGGTGAGTGTACAATACGAGGCTACCGTGCCGTTATCGGCATTATGGATTCAAATTTCATGATGGCGAGCATGGGAAGTGTTGTCGGCGAGAAGATAACAAGAGCGTTTGAGTACGCTACCGAGCATAAGCTCCCCGTTATACTGTTCACAGCGTCGGGCGGAGCAAGAATGCAGGAGGGTATAATCTCCCTTATGCAGATGGCAAAGACGAGCGGTGCGGTAAAGCGCCACAGCGACGCAGGCGGACTTTATATAACAGTGCTTACCGATCCGACTACGGGCGGTGTAACGGCGTCGTTTGCAAGTCTTGGCGATATAATCCTTGCCGAGCCTAAGGTGCTTGTCGGCTTTGCAGGCAGACGAGTTATACAGGATACGATAAAGCAGAAGCTCCCCGATGACTTCCAGACTGCGGAATTTTTGCTTGAGAGCGGTTTTGTAGATGCGATAGCCGACAGACGTTCAATGCGTAAAACGCTGTCTAATATACTAAGACTGCATAATTATAAAAAAATCGGCGCTAACTGGCAGCACGGTTGAAAGGACGGTAAGAAATAATGTCGAATATGACTGCTACACAGCATCTTGAGATAATAAGAGAAAAAAATCGTCCTACAGTCAACGATTATATCCCTGCTATATTCAATCACTTCACCGAGTTCCACGGCGACCGTCACTACGGCGACGATGCGGCTATAATCGCAGGTATAGCAACGCTCAACAGCACGCCTGTTACCGTTATAGCACAGGTAAAGGGCAGAAACCTAGAGGAAAACAAAAAGTCGAATTTCTCAATGCCGCACCCCGAGGGCTACAGAAAAGCGCTCAGGCTTGCATATCAGGCTGAGAAGTTCCACAGACCTGTTATCTGCTTTGTAGATACTCCAGGTGCATTCTGCGGAGTTGAAGCTGAAAAAAGAGGACAGGGCGAGGCGATAGCTAAGAACATTGCCGAGTTCATGACGCTGAAAACCCCCGTTATATCGGTAGTTTTAGGCGAGGGCGGAAGCGGCGGTGCGCTGGCTCTTGCCGTATGTGATGAGCTTGCAATGCTTGAACACGCTTTATACTCGGTAATCTCACCGAGAGGCTTTGCATCTATTCTTTGGAAAGATCCATCAAGAGAAAAGGAAGCGGCAGATCTCATGAAGATCACCGCAGATGATCTGTACAATTTCGGTGTATGCGACAAGATAATCCCCGAGCCTGTAGGCGGCGCTCATACCGATCCTGCACAGACAGCGGACAATATTTCGGAATATCTTATAAGTGCGGTCGAAAGACTGTCAAAGCTTGATATTCCGACACTTCTCGACAACCGTTACAAGAAGTTCCGCAAAATCGGCGTATTCTCCGAGTGAGCGGGCGGCGGGGCGCCGCTGACAATTCGCCGTGCGGCTGAAACCCGCAGTAAATTCGCCGTTCTGACGGTTTGCGATTTGCGTAACTTACGTTACCGGCGGTCACAATAAGCTACTGCGGATTCATTATTTCAGACGGCAAAGCGACAGCTTTCGGAAACCCTTTGAAAGTTGTGCAAATTGTAGAAATACACACTGTAAATTTAGACATTTTTTTAATGTATTTGTTGTAAATACGACTTGATTATTTCGGCGTAATGCCGTATAATATTAACGAAAGAAAATTTCTTTTACAAAACACGGAGGAGATTTCAAATGGTATTTGATAAGGTAAAGAAGATAATCGTTGATCAGCTCGACGTTGAAGAAGACAAGGTTACAGAAGCTGCAAGCATCACAGATGACCTCGGCGCTGATTCACTTGACGTTGTAGACCTCGTTATGAGCTTTGAAGAGGAGTTCGACATCGAGATCCCCGATGATCAGGTTGAAAAGATCAAGACTGTCGGTGACATTGTTAAGTTCATCGAAGAAAAGGTTGACTGATCTTACATCTTGCTTTAGCATAATCAGCCGTATTTGTTAAACGCAGATACGGCTTATTTTTCTGTATTAAGGGGGCTTTGCGTATGACAGCCGTATGCTTTACGGGACACAGGAAAATCGAATGTTCCGATATGTATGCACTCAAATCTCTGCTTGACAGCACAATATGCGGACTGGTTAAGCGAGGCGTTACCGATTTCTATTGCGGCGGCGCTCTCGGCTTTGATACTATGTGCGCTCACATGGTGCTGTATTTAAGAAAACGCAAAGCGCTCGACATAAGACTGCATCTTGTTCTCCCATGTTCCAATGAGGAGCAGACGAAAAGCTGGAGCTATAATGACAAGCAGGAATTCTATGCTATACTTATGGCGGCAGACGACATAGAATATACAGGTTCACAATATACCAAGGAGTGCATGAAACAGCGCAACGCACGAATGGTCGAGCTTGCCGACTGCTGTGTGGCGTATTATGACGAAAGCAGTAACGCCAGAAGCGGCACGGGTCAGACTGTGCGTATGGCTGATTTAAAGGGCATAGAAGTGATCAATCTGTTTGACATGGTAACGGATAACACCTGAATACTACTTTGATTGCGAAAAATTATAACCACCGTTTTCGATGAGAGCGGTGGTTTTTTCATTGAACAAGGCGGTAAGATAAAAATAAAAGCACGGCTTGTAGAAACCGTGCTTTAAATACCAAATTATGAATTTGTATTGAATGTCCTGCCCTTGCCGCCGAGCTTTACACTGCTGTAATAATCAATCTTTTTCTTATCGATCTTAAGTGATTCAAGCTCGGATTTTACGTCTTCATAGCTCTGACGGACTACGGCTGTGACCTTTTTATCCTTTGCCTCTATCTCGTTCTTTATGTCATGAAGATGACGCATTTTAGACTGCAACTGTCTTAATTCATACGACAGATTGTCAGTAACGGGTTTGTTATTCAGTATATTGCGAATAAGCTCACGTTCAGCAGGAACCTGAGAATTTGCTATATCCATTATAGACTGCTTTACCTGCCGCATTCTATCCATAAGCTCATTGCGGGATAAAAGCACCTGCTGAATGACTTCAAGATCATTTGTCACCATTCTGTCCGTGCGGCGGTCATACTCGGTCATAAGCTCCGTCAGCTCGTCCATGAGCGTAAGCAGTGTTTGTGCATCTGCCTTTTTCATTATATCGGATTCCTTTCCGGTGGGATTGAGTTACACACCGTATAGTTTATGCCTGTTCCTGCATAGCGGCACTTGCTGACCTTGCCGCCCTTTCCTGCGCTTCCATCTCTTCTCTGCTCATATTGTTTATTTCCGAGAAAGCCTCACGCAGTTCGGCGATCATAGGCAGAAGCGCATCTACCTTAGCCTTGTCTTTTTTGACATTTGCCTCTACTATTTCACGGTTGAAATATTCGTAAAGCGAGTCGAGATTTTTGGAAACGGGTATTTTCATATCGAGGCATGAGCGCAAGGCGTTTATTACGTCCTGCGCCTTTATAAGCGCCTTGTTCGTTTCTTCGTAGTTTTTCAGCGGAATGTAGTAGGACGCTCTGTTGAGCTGACGTTCCGCCTCCATATACAGTCTTACCACTATCTCACCGGGTGTGAGCGTTGTGACCGACTGCTTTTTATATGCAGAAAATGCGTTATTCATATTGTATTCCTTACGCTTGATTTATGTGAAACAAAAGATTATCAGAACTGCATCAGCTGTTGAATATAGCTGGTCTGGCTGTTGAGCGAACCCATCATTGTTTCAAGGTTAGAGAACTGCTTCCAATATCTGTCCTGCTGCTGCTCATATCTTGTTTCAAGTGATGAGATAAGTGTGGAAATACTCTTTAACTGGTCGTATATTGAGTTGTCGGTAGCTGACGTACCTGTCTTTGTACCTGCGAGCTGTACAAGCGTACCCTTATCTTTTCTTGCACCTGTTGTCTTGACAGCGCCTGTGAGTACATCATCCAGCTTATGCATGATGCCTGTCTTTACAGTGTTGCCGTTTTCGTCAACGGTTGTTCCTGCAAACAGGTCTGCTATCTGGTCGGAGTACTGCTCAAAAGCGGCTTCAAGCTTTGTTTCGTCGATTTCAAGCTTGCCGTGGTCGCCCCAGTCATCACTTGTTGTAATGCCCATGCTGAACAGACTGAATGTCTGTCCGTCGGCTGTCTTTACTGTCGAATAAAGAACAGAACGCATCTTCTGCATTACAGTTGATACCGTGCTGTCGTTGTAAAGCAAGCCCTGCTTAGCCTTTTCTTCCCACTTCTCCTGCTGCTTTTCGGATAAGTCCATATCCTCAATATCATCATCGGTAAGAGCATAATAGTCGGAATCGGGCTTCTGATCAAGCTCGCCGTAAACTTCTTCGATTATCTTGTTGTAATCCTCAACAAAGGACTTGATAGCCTCAATAGCACTGCTATTATCCTTCTTTACTTCATAAGAGAACTCAGCGCCCTGTGCGGCTGATGTAAATGTCATTGTCGTACCGTCAGCTGTGAAGCTGTTTGACGAGGTTTCAATCGTTTCGCCGTTTACTTCAAGCTGGAGGTTGCGGCCCTGCGTCAGCGTACCAGATGTAAGTCCGAGTGTGTTGAGAAGCTCAGCGCCTGCACTTCCGTCCTCTGCGGAGAATTCTATTGATGCAGATGTGCCGTATCCCGATGAACTCAGCGAAAAGCTGTTCGTCAGTGTGCTGAACGTCATAGACGCACCGGCATTCTTACTTGCGTTGATCTCACTCATCATCTTTGCTACAGTGTAGTCAGATGTGAATGTGAACGTTGTGCCGTTTATAGTGAATGTTGCGCTGTCCTCAACGCCGAGATCCTTAAGTGTTGTAGATGTTGTTACCTGAGCGGTAGTCGTCTTTGCTGTTGACGCACCGAATGTGTTCTTACTTGAGGGGTCTGCGGCAACTGCAAGCTTTTCACCGTTCTCCGCTGTTACAGTGCCGTTTTCGTCTATCTTAAGACCTGTGCCGTCTGAAAGCTTTACATTTTCAATAGCCTTGTTAAGCTCGTAATTGTTGGCATAAGCGGCTAAATCCTCGTTTGAAAGTCTGTAGTCGTCGGCATTCAGCGTGTCTGTATATGCGGCAAGCTCATCATAGCTGTTGTCAAATTCTTCCTTGAAAGCTTCTTCGTCAAATTCTTCTGCGTATTTTTCGTCAAATGCTGTCTTGAAAGCGCCTTCATCAAATGCAGGCTGAGTTTCTCTCCAGTCGTCAAAGCTTGTACCCTCGTCAATAGAGCCGTCTGCTATACCGTCTTCGTACTGTGTTCTCAGTTCTTCGTTATATTCGGCTTCTGCTTTTGCGTTTTCGATTGCGTACTTGTCGCTGTAATCGTCCTGCTTTGCTTTTTCGTAAGCGTCTGCCTTTATAGCGTCAAAATCAACAGAACCGTCATTCTTAGCGGCTTCATAAAGCTTTTTAGCCTGCTCGCTGAAATACATCTTCTGATATTCCTCACGCTTCTGTGCGCCGAGAGTTTTATCATCGTCCTGATTGAAATAATCGGCGTTGTAGCTGTCAAACGAAACAGTAACGGTTTCATCGCCTACAGTGAAGTTAAATCTGTTTGTACCTGCTTCTACAGTACCGTTTAAATCAAAGGTAAAGTTGCCGTACATATTGGCAACGCCTGTCATAGTCATTGACTGTCTGTCAGAGGATACGATCTTGCCGCTATCGTTTATATAAACAAGACCCTGACCGCTTGTGTTTGAAGAACCGAAAGTCTCCTTAAGCTGGCTGTTGATCTGCGAACGTACATCGTCTGCACTGCCGCCGTTAAAATTGATAACAGTTGACTTTGAGCCTACAGTTATATTGAAAGAATAGCTCTGCGAGGAATCGCTGTACTGTGATAAGTCAAGAGCGCTTGCGTCCATGGCTGAACCCTGATATTTTGCCTGTGTGGCTGTCTGAAGCACCTTGACCTTATATGTGCCCGGTACGGCATTTGTATTTGAGCGTACAGACACGCCTGCCGGTGTACCCTCTTTTAATATACCGTCGGAATTGATTGTCGAAATTGTAGCGGAGTATTTTGTGAAAGCAGACTTACTCTTTAAGTTTACCTTGGAGTTGAGCATATCAAGGTACTTGCTCTGGAAGTCTGTGAGCTTTGTTGTAATGCTCTGATATGCTTCCTGCTTCCACTTGAGTGTTATAGCCTTACGGTTCTGCTTTGTGATCTTCAGCTTTGTTGCCGCTGTCATAGCGTTTACGATAGATTCGGTATCCAGTCCCGAATTCATACCGCTGAATCTTAATGTGTTACTGCTGCTTGTTGTTGATGACATATCTTATCTTCCTTTCAGTCTTTTTTCATACCGAGCAGGGCTTCCATAGCCGCCTTGGGCAGTGCCTGCGATGATTCTTTATTCATATCCTGCGCATCTCTTAATTCGTTGCGGATTATCTTCACATCTTTCGGTGCGGAGATACCTATTTTAACTCTGTCCTTGCCTATTTCAAGAACGGTTATCTCAATGTTGTCGGATATAGTAAGACTTTCGTCTGTTTTTCGTGTTACTACAAGCATTATTCCGCCCCCTTATCAACATATATCGGCAGGCGAATCTCGTACTTTTCGGGGAGTATTACCTGTGCGGCGAGCTTTTCGTCTGTGTTAATAACTATGGGGCATTTCATATTCACCGTAGTCTTTTTGTAGTCCTCCGGTACGACTGCTATTGATAAGCATCTGACATTTGAGCTGTCGTTTATCTTCAGCAGTTTCTTTTCGGAACTGTTAAGCGTTATCTTATACGCTCCGTCTATAATAGCGGGATCGAAAACGATAAAGCACGGTGTAACATTTTCTGTAGACTGTAACCACATAGGATATACATTTTCACCGAGAGGGCTTAACAGTGCGAACTGTCTGCATTCCTCAAACGCAAAAAGTCCTGACGGAAAATTGAAAATCCTGCTCTCATCTACATTTACTTTACCGAAATCTCTGGTCATTATCTCCATTGATCTTTACCGTTTCCTTTCAGATTTCTGATTTATCAGCCTTTGGTATTGAGCTTTTTGGGCGGTACGTATGCCGGGTTTGCACTCGGCGGAACATAAATGGGTTCGCCCACATACTCAATTTCTACTCGGGGGTGTTCTTTTACTATAAACTCGATATTGCCGGGAACAAACTCAACAACGGAAGAATTTATGTTTTCCCAGTCGATATTTATATCAGTGGGGGTATAATTTATACTGAGTGTACCCTTGTCGAACGATACATCTGCACCGCCCTTAGGTAAGAAATCTATCGCTGTTTCGATAGTAGCGCCTGCACGCATCTGCTGTGCGGCGATCTCTGACGGCGAAACACCTCTTGCAAGCTGGTCGCCCTCGTTTACTATTCTTGCAACGCCCTGATATGCTATCTTAAAGCCTCTGTCAGCTTCATTCTGGTTGAAGTCGGTAGCGTTGTATTCACCGTAGCCCATGCTTGAGCGTGCCGCATAAGTATCTATATTTATTCTTGCGGGTCTGCTTTCCATCTTATAGCCGCCGGGTGTGCGGTTTATGTCGATTTTGAGCGGTTGCTTGTCTTCGGGCGCTTTTAATGTGCCGTTTGTGACATTCACCTCGATACTTATCGGAATGCTCGTGATCTTAAGCAAATTCGGATTCATTGTATCTTCCTCCCCATTTTATTTTTTTGCTCTTTAACGAGCGACAGTTTATGAAATGTACTGGAATATGCTCATCGGAATTACCGATGAAGCGAACTGGAGCGAAACGTTGTAGATCGCTTCAAGCGTCTTCCAGTTGGTCGTTTCTGCACCCATGTCCGTACCCTCAAGGTTATTCTGCTGTTCAAGCAGTGTTTCCATATTGTTGGTAAGACGGTTTGTATTGTACTCTATATATTCCTGCTTGTTACCTATATCGGCATGAGCAACGCTGACGCTTGTCTGTGCGGCTCTGAGCTTATCAATATAGTCCATGGCCTTTATCTTGTCGCCGTCTCTTACTGCCTGTGCGGCATTAAGAGTTATCTGTATGATATTCTTTGAAACTCCGTCCTCATCAGTGCCGCAACCTGTTATCTTTGCACCGTTGAATGTAACGGGAAGGGCGGACTGGGGGTCAACCCTGCCTGTATCGGGGTCAATTACCATTCCTATACCGATGTCAGTATAGCTCGATGCCGAAAAAGGAAAATCTTCGGGATTATCAAGTGAGTTTATATCAACTCCGTTATATGTGATCGTTTTATTGCCGCCGATGTCTTCAATTTTGAATATCGTGGTGTCGTTGTTTACGCCGCCGAAAATTCTTCTTTCGGCTATATCGGTGTTAAAAAGTCTTACTATCTCGTCTGCGTAGGTCTCAACCGTCTGTGCAAGGATTTCTTCATCCTCATCATGCTGAGTGCCGTTTGCGGCATAAGTGACCTTTTCGATTATACTGTCAAGAATTTCATTTACGCTCATGAGAACGCTGTCTGCACCGTTGTATATCTGCTCCGCAGTTTCAAGGTTATCAAGATAATCGTTGGTGTTTGCGATAGCCTTTCTTGTTCTCAATGCTTTTGCGGCGCTGATAGGGTCTTCGCTTGCTCTATTGTATCTCTTGGTCGAATTTATCTTTCTTTCGGAAGTGTTCTTTCTTTCAAGAGCGGCATTAAGATTCGACATATAGCGTCTGTTGGTCATGCTCTGCGTTATTCTCATTTTACTCTATCCCTTTCCGCTTATCTGCCGACAAGTCCCATTTTTTCGATTATTGTGCTGAGTGCCTCGTCAAGAGTGGTCAACATTCTTGAAGATGCGTTGAACCATTTTGAATAGTTCAGCATATTCACGCCTTCCTCGGTTTCCGATACGCCCATTATGGCATCTCTGCTGTCGAGAAGCGAGGTGGCTGTGTCCGTGTACATATCGTACTGCTTTTCTGCAAATTCAATGTTCTGTGCAAGGCGGTTATTGAGGAAAAGTATGAAATCGTAGCTTGAACCTTCATAATCGCCGTCACCTATCTGAACACTGTCATCCATACCGAGAAGCAACTTATTTACTGCGTTACCGTCAAGGTTTACCGGGTAGTCATAAGCGCCTGTATCCTCGTTGTATATCTTGGCTATCATTGTAGCGTCTTTGAGCCATGCGTCGGAAATTCTGATATTTGCCGCATTTATCGGCGAGCCGTCCGCACTTGTGAACATCAGTCTTTCGTCTGATTCGTCAGCACCGTTGAGCTTGTTCATAAGCCCTGCAAACTGCTTGGCAAATTCATCGACCGCCGACTGATAATACTTGATACCGTAGTCTGTGGTCTGCTTGCCCGACGCATAAGAGCCGTTACCGTTTATCATATCGGTATAAGCCTTTATTGCACCGCTTTCAAGCGTCATATTATTTCCGTCGGTAAGCTTCAGCACCGCAGCGCCGTTTTCTTCGTACTTTGCGTTGAATGCGTCAAAATCCTTGCCTGTTACGAAATGATTGCTCTTTTTTCCGTCTATAATTGTAAGACCGCCCATTGTGATTTTCACCGAGCCGTCAAAATTATCTTCAACATGAATATCGCCGTATTCGCTGAGCTGATCTATAAGGTTGTTCCTTGCGTCAAGCATTTCGTTAGGACCGTATCCGCCCGTAACGGATAAGCCGTTATATATGAGATCCGCTCCTGTTATGGCGTATTCGTTTACTATCTGCTTGTTATATTCAACTATTTCATCTATTATACGGTTTGCATCTTCAAGCGTTGAGTGTAAATCGTACAATGTCTGATTTTCGAGGTTTTTAAGATCGGTACTCTGCTGAGTAAACATCTTGCATATATTGTAAGCCTGGTTTCTTACAACGCTTGCAAGCTCCTCTCTGTCGGCGCTGTCCTCCGCATATTTGCGCAGAGCCGATTTGAACTGATCGAACTGGTATGCCATACCGACATTCTCGTATGTATCCGAAAAGTTTGTAAGTGAGGTTTCGATCTCGCTCATTATCGAAGCCTGCTGATTGTATTGTGCAACGTAACAGCTGTTATCTCTGTAACGCTTGTCGAGATATTCATCTCTTGTCTGGCTTACACCGCTTGCGAATACGCCCTGGCTTGAAAGACCCAGACGGGCAAGCTTTGTTGTATATATTCCGTTCATGTTCATGTAGCTGGAATATACGTCAAGTCTCTGTCTTGTATATCCTACCGTATCACGGTTCGACAGGTTGTTGCCGGTTACATCGAGCGCCTTCTGCGCCATCTGTACCGATCTTTTCTGGATCTCTAATCCTAAAAATGAAGCTCTCATTTATCCTCCGATTATATGTTGCCTATAAAGCCCTTAGGTGCCGAGGTGTGTTTTATCTTTGCACCGTAGCCGTTATAGGTTTCTGTGAGTGTCATCCCTGTCTTGCGCATCAGTTCCTCCTGAACTGACAATTTTTTCTCAACCGTTTCAACGATGATATTGTTGAGCTGCTTTATTCTTGCCACATATCCCGTAAGCTCGTCATAAAGCAGAGTAAGCTTTGATTTCCTTTCGTCGGGAGCGGCTTCTATAAGCTGCTTTGCTTTCATCTCGCCCAGTCCCAGTTCTTCAAAAAGCGCTGTCCGTGCGGTTTCCTCCGACTGTATTTTCATAACCAGCGCCTGTTCGTCCTCTACAGAATCAAGAAGCCACAGTAAATCGTCTGCCATGACCTTTGCCTGCTTTTCGGTAAGAAACGTTACCATATCACGATATATGCCGTTGTATTTTTCAAGAAATCTGATAACCTTGTCGGCTGTTTCTGTAGTCATCGGTACCAATCCTTTCTGTACTGCCTATCAGAACATTAGTATCGAGTCCGCAATTGCCTCCGGACTTACGTTGTAAGCATTGTCCGCAACGCTGTTTGCAAGCGCTTCAATACGCTCTGCCGATGCGTTTTCGTTTACCGATGCGGCAAGGTCAGCTTTTGCAGCCTCTACACTG
>CAVJKI010000003.1:0-26824 GCA_963649995.1 Sodaliphilus sp. | reverse complement strand
ATTTTCAATTCTGCGTTCGGAGCAAAAGAAGGCTTGCTTCCGAAATGTATATTATTATTGAAGCCTCTGATTACTATTGTTGCTTTTTCGGAAAAATCTCCTGTAATACGATTCATAAAAATGTCATAGTAAGGTTCTTTTCCGAAATTTCTGTTTTTAATAATAATCGGTCGATAGACTCTGCTTATAAAGTCTCTGATGAACAAATATCCGTAATCTGACATCGTCTTATATTGGCTGTCGATAACTTTTGGGTTATTGATCAAAATATAATACTCGCCGCTACGGTTTTTCAGTTCTGCTATGTCATGCACAAACCCACCAACTTTATTCTTGTTGGAAGTAACAGCAAAACATACATCAACTCCAAAGTAATCTTTCAAAACAGTCCTGAAAGTCTGATTATCTTCCCATAAAACAATCTTTCTTCCATGTGCTCTTTCTACCGCCAACCTACAACAATAGAATATATCATAGTTTTCCTTAGGCAATCCCTCAGGAAGTATTATGCTGTCCTGAGCTTCTCTGGTAATCTCATTTCTGATATATGGGGGATTTACAGCATTATATCGCTTACCGAATCTGAAATACGGCAATGCAGGGTCATGTGTATCAAAGCACACCGTATCTACAACTTCACCAAGTGCACGATCGATAACAACAATGTTAAGACCTCTCCTGTTTTCTGAATAATCTGTTCCGTTTATTCCGATATATCCGATATTTCCGGTATTATAAGGTCGACTGACAAGCTTTATATCGCCAAAAGCAAGTTTTCCGATATATGCTACTCTTTCTTCTTTTTTGCTGAGAGTTTCGTTTATTACTCTTGTGCCGTCTATTGCTGCTACATATGCGTGCCAATGCTTATCAACAAGCGATGTTTTCAGCCCCAGTGCCGCCAATCTTGAGTCTATTCTGTAATCAAGCGACATACCGGGAGTATCCTTTACGGATATGAGTATGGTATACTTGTTTTGCTCAGCTTTAAGTGCATCAAGATAATCATAGATATTTCTCTTTGAATACAACGCCGTATCAGTGAGTGCAGCATTTACCTTGATATTGCTGATCTGAATTGACTTATTTATTTTGTTGAGCTTTTCATCTGTTATATCATCATATGAAAATGACTTTTTCACGTTATCAGAAGGATCAACTGCTTCAATAAGCCACTTAAGACCTCTTTCACGCTCACTGCAAAGTATTTCATTAGCCTTTGTAAAATCGCACTTTTCAGTCAGAAGGTACGGCTTGCTTTTAAGCTCTTCGGCACTTGATACCATTCTGTCCAGAAGTCCGAGCTTACCCAATATCGTATAAAATCTTGTTGCTCCTCTGAGAGGATTGAGTATAGCTACAAACGGTATATTAAATATAATTGCGAAGCATACTCCATGGAACGAATCAGCAACTATAAACTCACTGTTTATAAGGCTGTACAGACGATCTTCAACCTTGCCTTGAAGAAGCTTATGCCTGAACATTTTCTGAGCAGAATCCAATTTTTCCTGAGATGGTTTATAAAGCATTTCTGAATATAGCTCAGTATGAAGTCCTAATGTTTTTTCAGCAACATCAAGTATTTTTTCCTTGCCTTCAGATGGGTCAAGTATATATCCGAATATATGCGGCTTTTCGTTCTTTACGACAGCTGTCTTTGATATATTTACATAATGCTTTTTATCGCAAAGGAAAACAGGATCAAGTACCCACTCCGCATCTACGCCAAAGGCGTGTTTTGCGAGAGATACACCGTCTTCTTCACGCACCGAAAATGCATCGAACTTCTGCATATAATGTGCCATCTTTGCACGTTCGTTTTCCGGGCCCCAGAAAAAGCTGTGTCCGAATGATGCCGCGTAAGCAACTTTCCTGTGATTGTCTGAAACCCAGTCAAGAGTTACTATTTCTCCGAAAAGTTTGTAAAGATCGGAATTAAAAAGCTGGTCTGAACCTACAACAAAACTTTCACAGTTTGCATTTGCATAATTGCTCATAGCCACCTTATCCTTGAAATCAAGCTTCATATCAGCTTTTTCAAACGGCGATACATTATAAATCTCGTCGGCTTCAATAGGCGGTCTTCCTGTGCTCCTCGGTCTTGAGAAGAGCGCAACGGAATATCCGAGATCCTTCAGTGAACGATAAAGTGAATAATATGTAAGAGTACCGCCGAAATTAGGATACAGCGGTATTCCGACTATTCCGACATCATATCTGTTATCAGCAAATCCCCACTGTACAAGCGAAGGATAACGACGTGTATCAAGCTTTCGTAAAAACTGTGAATTTGATATTTTTACAGACGGAGATGACACAATGTTTGAGTTACCCTTAACTGCGTATTCAAGCGGTACAGGTTCAAACAATTTAGATTCCGCTTTTATTTCATTGATATACTGTCTGCCCCTATCATTGTTGAATAATACAACACTTGTACCCTTTTTATCGTTATACTCGGGATTATAGTTGTTTATTCCCCAGAAATCACCGATAGTGATATCACCCTGTCGAGGTATTTTTGCAAAAATACATTTGCCGCAGGTTCTGTTCTTATTCAGTCCGTTAAGATAACTTATAAAATACGGATCTGTTTCGCAAGGCATATTATAAATTTCATTTTTATTGAAACCTACTGTCATTGACGCGTGCCAACCGTATTCTTTATCTTTGAAGCCAAGAAGCTCTATCGGTCTGTTGGCGTGGACATCACGCATATATGAAGCAAATGCCTTTACGGACGGTATGCCACGGCAAATAAGATCAACAGTAAGCAGATAAGGAGAAGCTGCTTTAGCGCCAAGGTATGATTTAAGACCTGCGACCTGACACGGTACACCGGAAAACAAAACATATTTCTCTTCTGATATCAGTTCTTTTACTCTTCTGAACACATCCCCTGTGTTGCTCATGATATACTTTGAGCCTCTGAGAAGATCCATGTCTTTCTTGTTGTCGATAATAATATGATGCGTTGTCTTAAAGCCGTCATTATACGCAACACCACAGACGTATCCGTTCTTTTTGAATATACTGTCAGCGATAACTGTAAATGCACCACCGCTGGAGCTTACCGCTCTTACTTTGTCCGATGCCATTAAAGCATAGCAATCCGGTTGCTCCGAATTTTCATACGTCGGATTGAGTGACGGACATGCACGCTCACAAATTCCGCAATGCACACATTTTTCCGTATCAAACGAAGGTTTGTAAAATCCTTCATCGTCAAGCTTCATTGTAACAGCTCCTGCATTGCAACTGTTTGCACACGCACCGCAACCGTAACAATCTTTTTTTGTCAGTACATCTAATAATGCTTTCATATTTCTATTTTTACAGATATCTCTGCACAGTACTCCTTTTTATATTCCCAAATATTTATTCCAGAACTCAAGGCTCATCAGGCTCTTTGCGTCCTGTGCGAACTTCTTGACAGCATTGTCATATTCTCTGTTGATAAGTGCTGTCAGGGTTTTAAGACGCTTTATACACTTCTTTGCGTGTGCAGGATCGCGCTTTGTAACGAATCCCTTACGGTTTGCATAGTCATAGTTCAATATAAGTTCTGTTCTGTATATTGACGACTGCTGTACACCGATGGTCGGAACGATATTATAATATCTCTTAGGCTTAAGATAAGTGCCGTTGATTGTAAAGTGATTGATAAGACGGTTTTTTACTCCTGTTGAGGATACCGCTCTGAGCGATTCTTCATATAACGGATAAAGCAGTTGAACGCCGCCTTCAATATCATCAAGATACTGAAGCTTGTAGCCTTCTGCCATTACCTGCTTATGGAGCTGTTCGCCATCCTGTTGTTTTAACCAATCAACACCTTTAAAGAAGTCTTCTACGCCTCTGAGCAGTAAATCTGCATTCTTGTAGCGATAAATACGGACTTCATCCATTACCTGTGTTTCAAGTACGGATATAAATTCCTGTTTTGGCATAACCATATTATGCAGAGAATTATCTATCAGTCTGTTTCTGAGAATGTAGTAGTAAAGGAATGAAGAATACTTGTTTTCAAACGGTTCATGCCATACGCATATACCGTTCATAAGGATCAGGTGTTTCATATTTCTGAGTCCGTACTCAACATCATCACCACGGATGAAAATCGGCATGGGAAGGTTACTGTCAGTTACAACTTCTGCAGGTATAACGCAATACCACCATGCGTTGAACTGAGCATGTTCCTCTATTTCATTGAACAAGCATGCGTCAAGACTTCTCAAATCAAGTCCATGTTTAAGCGAAATAAGATTACCGCCGTTCCACATAGCACCTGATTCTACCTGGAAATACTGATGATCAAGTCTAAGCATTGCGCCGCCTATAAACGCATCTTTATACTGCTGCTTTGCACAACTGAGCAGAGTGCAGGTTCTGAATATAGCTTCAGGCTCAATACGTATATCATCATCCATTACAAGAATATGCGTTATTCCCTTTTGCTCTCTTACTTTGCTTATCTCTATCATACCTCTTGTAAAGCCGCCGGCACCGCCGACATTCTTATTTTCATAAATATGTATCTTATCAGATGAAAGCTCTTTTACATCAAGAGTATGTGCATTATCCGAGATGAAAACCTCCAGCTTATCGTTAAGAAAAGACTTTTTGTTTTCAAGGAAGTTCTTATTCAACAGTGCAAGGTTTGATGTTACAAACCTCTCTCTTTTGAATGTGCATATATCTATAGCAAGTTTTACATGATGAGGATTTTCTACTTCTGCATTGAAATTACCGCCATAAAAATGCGATTTTTCACTCATGCCAACTATGTTGAAGCAGAACATGCCTATTTGCGATGATGATGTTACTGGGAAAGTAAATTCTTTCGGCTGTTCTTCGCTTGCACAAAGGTACTCACCGCAGTATTCGGTGAAAATATCTGCGCCAACCTTTTCCTTGCGCATAATTGTCACTCTTACACAGCCTTGTATCCTGATAGTTAAGTATAACTGATTGATATCGGTATACTTGTACCATTTTTCTGCTGAAAAACCGTTAAAGTAAGTATCAAAAAACACATTACCCTTCTCACCGATTTCAATAAAATCGCTACACCAAGAATATTCTACATATTCATTCCGTCTGAAATACATATTTTCTTCTGTACTTGTCTGGGTTGAAGGTAACAAGATGTTCTGAAGTATCATTTTTTCGTCCTCTCATATCACTTTTGTTTTTATTTTAATATTTTATAACATTCGTATCAAATTCCTGATCGCTTTCAAAAAATTACGTTCGGTAATATAACCGCTCCTGAGTGAGCGGTTGAAATGCACCGAATCATATGCTCCATAATACATTTCCTTCCTGTCGCAAATCACAGGAGCTACAATCGTCTTTTTTTCACCAAAGTGCGGCAACAAAGCACCGTAAAACAACCATCTCATATATGGCTTATAACATACTTCGTTGCTTTTTTTGATTTCACCCTCAAAGTCGGTTATCCCGCTTATCTTTTCGAGCTCTTCTCTCGTCATCATCTTGTAATTAAGTACGGATATTTCTGTGTGCCTTTTTTCAGCATCAAGACTTTCGAGATATTCCATACCTTTAAGGTAATCACAATAGCCTTGCCAAGCCGCCTCAGCCATATTGTATTGTTGTCTGCACACATACTCTGTGATAGTTTTTCTTATATATCTGCGTACTGCCTTTTTGTCAAAACCGCAGTATCGCTCACAAAGATGAAGATAGTTTCTCGTGTTATAGTACACCGTAGCAGAGTTTAGCTTGTTCTCAAACCTCTCGTGCCATACGCCCACACCATTCAGCGTTATCACATGAAGCCCACACCTCAGTGCATATTCCACATCATCATATTTTACAAAGAACGGCAACGGTAATACACCTTCATCAACGTATTTCATCGGCATACACATAAACCACCAGCCGCCGTAATTTATCTTATTATCAATCTCATTATCAATTATACTGCGGCGGGAAGACAAGTCGAAAAGATATCCGTATCCTTTCTGCTTTCCGCTATTATCAAAATATCCGCCTGCCTCAAACTGAATATACGGTTCGTCTGAAAACAGCATTGAACCGCTGACAGCAATATCTCTGTACTTTGGTTTCAGGTATTTCAGAAACATATATAGCTTCTGAAACGATAGAAAATCGACGGAAACATCGTCGTCCATATTGATAAAATGTGTAAATCGCTTCATCTGCGACGCTCTTTGCATTCCAACGGAAAAACCGCCGCTCCCGCCGTTATTTATATTGTGTATAAGTACCGTGCCATTCGGAAAATCATCGGAGTTCAACGTGCCGCCGTTATCTACGACTATTACAGTAACAGGCAGATTATTCTTCGCAGATTCATCTGCTATATATCCGGCATTTCTTCTTATGTATTCTTCTCTCTTGTATGTGCAGGATATCAATGCTATATCAGGCGTTACTGATGATATTCCGCCATATACAGCTAAACATGACTTAAGCCTCGCTCCGTCTTCCGTTGCCGTAAGCCTAAAATAAGCAAGCACCGTATTGTCCGGCACATTTCTTATATCTACCGTAAGTTCAGCTTCTCCGCTACGCTCAATGGTCGCAATGACAATTTCCTCACCGCCGCTGAGTACGCATATCAGTTCCCCGCACACATATTTATCGGTGTCATAGCGTACGCCGAAATACCTGACATTGGTATATTTTCTTAACTTTCCAACTGAAAAAACGCTGAAATACGACAGAAATTCAATCCTGCCGCCGCATTTGCCAAATTGTTCATTATATGCATAGAGCAAACTTTTTTCATCATTTCTAATCGGCATTGGATAATAATAGTATTCTAATGCTGACTCTGTCTGTTTCATATTCTGCCCCGCACCCTGCAATATTGAATAATTAACAGATGCTCTTGCAAATCTGTTATATTACATTATACCACATTAACTGACCTTTTTCAACATTTTATCTATAAGCCCAAATGTGCAATTTGCACAAATTTCTATTCGTCATTCCAATTAACTTTATACACCTATACAATCTCATTTTACCCGCATCTTATCCATCACCATCCCAACCACCTGCTCTGCCGTTGTATCTACACACTCAACGGTTATGTCTGCATAACGGTTGTAATAAACCTCACGCTCGGCGATAATTTCCGCTACAGTTTCGCCGGGACGGCAGGCTATACCTCTTGTTTTTATGTTCGTAAGACGGCGGATAAGCTCCTGCTCGTCTACCCTGAGATATACGCAGATTCCGTTTTCCTTCAGATGCTCCATGCCCTTAGCGGAGAATACGGCAGAGCCGCCTGTCGCTATTACCGCCTTTTTATCATTGATCGAAAGTAACGCCTGTTCCTCTGCCTGCTTGAAGCCGTCAAGCCCTATTTCGTCTATAATATTTTGTAGCTTTGTACCCTGCTGCTTCTGAATAACAAGATCTGCGTCTATAAAATCATAGCCCATTGATTTTGCAAGAAGTACCCCGACAGTGCTTTTACCTGCACCGGGCATTCCTATAAGAATTATGTTTTTCATTTTGTGATTCCTTTTCTTTTGTTTTTCACTGAATAAGTGTGCCGTAAAAAAACGGTGCGCTATCCGATATATTTTATGTTTATCCGGGAGGGGCAATCCCCCTCCCCTACAAAAACAATTAGCGTTGCGGTCAGCTGTTTACTGCCATTACTTTCTCATAGTAGTACCAGTTGTCACCTAGAGAAGATGTTTCATTGTCTGAAATATCCTCTGCCGAGTAAACAAGCTGCTTTGTGCCGCTTTGGTTAAAGCTGAAATGCACTGCATTATCATGCTTTTCAACGCCGTAGCAATAGGTGTGGCACAATACAGTCAGCTCCTCCGACAGCTTTTCACATAGCTGTTCGCCGTTTTCATCACTCGTTATAACAGACTTTTGAAACAATCCTCCGTGAGCGGCTGTTATCGTATAGTCGCTTATATCAGAGCCTGATTGCACTATTGTGTCCATAATAGCTGAGTATTTGCTTTTGACCTGAAGTATCTCACGCTTTTCGCACTCGGTTATTCCCGCACGAAGACAAATATCTCTTAAAAAGAATGAGCCTATAAGAAGTACAAATGCACCGACAATCACAGCCGCCGTAATAACCTTACGCTTTACACTTTTCCTTTCAGCCATTTTTTTCACCGTCCTTAGCATCTTCGTCTACCGACTGCATTATATTCAGCGTATCGCCCAAAAGCGCAAGCGGTCCGCCTAGCTTGTCAACGCCGCTTATACGGAAATTGGCCTTATCTGCGGCAATATTGAACATCATGGATTTGCAATATTTACCGCCGACCGCCGATACACGCTCCATCGTTTTTTTATTGATCTTTTCAGGATAGAAAATCATAATGTCGCCGCTCTGAATTATCTCTGTCAGATGCATTTTCTGAGCTATTCGTCTGAGCTTTGCAACTTCAATCAAGCCCTCGACCGCTCTCGGTACGTCGCCGTAACGATCAATAAGCTCGTCGGTGACATCGTAAGCGTCATCGTCATTTTCTATCATTGCTATCTTTCTGTAGCAGTCAACACGCTGTGCCTGATTTGAAATATACTTCTCGGGAATGAATGCGTCGATTCTTATATCTATAAGACATTCGGGAGTGATCTCAGGAGCTTTGCCCTGCTGTTCCAGAATGGCTTCGTTAAGCAGCTTTATATACATATCGTAACCGACTGACGCCAAATGACCCGACTGGCTCTGACCCAGGACTGAGCCTGCACCTCTTATCTCAAGGTCCTTCATAGCTATTCTGAAGCCCGAACCGAAACGGGTAAACTCTCTTATTGCGTCCAGCCGCTTTGTTGCAATTTCACTCAACACCTTGCCTCGCTTAAATGTAAAATAAGCGTATGCACGGCGGTTTGTTCTGCCGACACGGCCTCTGAGCTGGTGGAGCTGGGCAAGTCCCATGCAGTCCGCATTCTCGATAATGAGCGTGTTGCAGTTGGGTACATCTACACCCGTTTCGATAAGCGTCGTGCAGACAAGAACATTGATTTCGCCCTCGATAAGCCTTCTCCACACATCAAGCAGTTCTTCCTCGCTCATTCTGCCGTGTGCTATTCCTATATTTGCTTCCGGCACCAGAGAGTGTATATCTGCGGCACAGGAATAAATGCTTTCTATACGGTTATGAACGTAATACACCTGTCCGTTCCTGCGAAGCTCCTTGCTGATCGCCTGTGCTACAACTCCTTTGTCTTGCTCGACAACATAGGTAGTTATCGGGTGGCGGTCGCCGGGAGGCGTTTCAATAACGCTCATATCCCGTATGCCTGACATTGCCATGTTCAGTGTTCTCGGAATGGGTGTTGCGGATAACGTCAGAATATCTACATTTGTAAATGCTTCTTTGAGCTTTTCCTTGTCGTTTACGCCGAAGCGCTGTTCTTCATCTATTATGACAAGTCCGAGATCCTTGAATTTTACATCGTCCTGAACAAGGCGGTGCGTACCGACAACAAGGTCAAGCTCTCCGTCTTCAAGCTTTTTCAGTATTACTTTCTGCTCCTTTGCAGTGCGGAAGCGTGAGAGAAGCTCAACTCTTACATCAAAGCCCTCCATACGCTTTAAAACCGTCTGGTAGTGTTGCCATGCAAGCACGGTTGTCGGAACGAGAATAGCACACTGTTTTCCGTCGCCTATGCATTTGAATGCGGCACGCAGTGCAACCTCAGTCTTGCCGAAGCCGACATCTCCGCAGAGCAACCTTTCCATAGGTGCAGTGCGCATCATGTCATGCTTTATTTCTTCTATACAACGGAGCTGATCGTCTGTTTCCACATAGCTGAAACGGTCTTCAAATATATGCTGTTGCTCGGTATCGGGAGAGAAAGCGTAGCCCCTGGATTTCATACGGCGTGAATAAAGCTCGATAAGCTCCTTTGCCATTTCCTGCGTTGCCGCTTTCGCCTTGTTTTTCGCCTTTTTCCATGTGTCTGTGCCGAGCTTGTTCAGCCTTACCGTATCGGCATCGCCGCTTCCGATATAGCGGGAAATAAGGTCGAGCTGTGTTACGGGAACGTAAAGCACGTCCGTACCTGCGTATTTTATCTTAATATAATCCTTGGATATTTTGTCTGCCGTAAGCTTCTGTACACCCTCAAACACGCCTATTCCGTATGAGCCGTGTACTACCAGATCGCCCTGCGAAATATCGCTGAGCGAACGTATCTGCGCACCCTTTTTGAATTTCTTTTTTGGTGCGGAGGTTTTTGAGGACGACGCACTGGTACGGGTGAGTACCGCTATCTTCTCCTCCGGGTATTCAAAGCCTGCCGAAACGATACCCTCAACAACAGTAATTCTGCCGAGGTAGTATTTCTTCGGGCTTTTTGCATAATCAGCCTGATAACCGCTGTCACGCAAATCGTCAGCAAGTATCTTTGCCGCTTTGTCCGTACCGCCGAATATAACGCAGGTGTAGCCGTTTTTCTTATAATTATCAAGCTCCTCGCACAAAAGCTTATATTCACCGCTCCACGGAGAAAGCTGTATGGAATCGACCTTTAAAATATCGCCGAGGTCAATTCCTCCGCCTCTTATGAATGTGTCCATATAGAGCCGAACATTATCCTTTACTGCGTCCTGGTACTCCGATTTGCTCATCAGGTATTTGTCAAGGCCCTTGCAAAGTACACCGTCCTCGGTGAGCAGCTTCAGGTCCTCAAGGTGAGCTGATATTGCGCCCTTTGCGGATTCTGCGGCGGTAAAGGATTCGCAGACTATTAATGTGCCCCCATAATCGAAAATACTGCCAGGAGCTTTATAGCACAGCGGAAAATAGCGTGTAAGACAGCATACGGACAGACCGTCACGCAGTCTTGCTATGTCACGTCTTATGCGCTTTGCCGCTTCATCGTTTTTCTTTTTATTCTTCTCGGTTTTTTCAAGTAATGTCTGCAATGCCTGAGGGAGAACGCCCTCCTCGAAAATTGTTTCTCCGCAGGGAGTTATGCTGACGCTCTTGACCGTATCTATTCTTTGCTGGGTGTCTATGTCAAATGATGCTACCGTGTCTATTTCATCGCCCCACAGCTCAATTCTGACAGGGTAATCACTGCTGACGGGATAAATGTCAGCGAGCGAGCCGCGGAACGAGAACTGACCTTTGCCCTCTATCATATCACAGCGTGTATAGCCTGCGGAAATAAGCGTTTTTGCAAGCTCATCGAGCTTTACTTCATCGCCCGCTTTCAGGGTTATTGTATGCTTTTTCAGTACGTCTTTCGGCACGGTGAGCTGTACCGCCGATTCAGCCGAGGAAATTATCAGCTTTGCCTTGCCCGAAAGAGCGGCGGACAGCGTTTCAATACGCTTATGCTCGTACTCCTGCGACTGCGCCTCGGTATCGGTAAGCGTCAGATCCGATGCGGGGAACTGATATGCGGCGGTCTCACCGCACATTGTGTTTATATCCTCGGTCAGCTTTGCGGCTGACGCTTCGCTTTCGGTTATAACAAGTATCGGCGAGGGTATTTTTTCATAGCTGAGTGACGCTAAGAAATGCGCCTTGTGTATATGCGAAAGTCCCGTGACCAATAAGGGCACGGGTTCATCGCTCAAAATATGATCGACTGACTTTTTATACTCGGTCAGTGTGTCAGCCATATTTTTAAGAAGTTCCATATTGTCTTTCTTTCTGAAATTTATCGTACGTTATTACGAATTGTACTTGTTCATTGCCATGTCTATCTTGCCTGCGACTATCAGCTTTGCGGCTTCGGCGGCATTGCCGAGGGCTTTTTCGAGATTTTCTCCGTCTTCTTTTTTAAATCCCGACAGTACCCAGTCTGCAAGCGGAAAATCGGGGTGGGGCTTAGCGCCGACGCCTATCTTCACACGGGGGAAGGCATCACTGTTCGTAAGCAGAATAATGCTCTTGATTCCGTTATGACCGCCGTCACTGCCCTTTCTGCGTATTCTCGTCCTGCCGACATCAAGTGAAATATCGTCATACATTACAAGTATATGCTCCGGGGGGAGCTTGTAGAAGTTCATAGCTTCGCTTACCGCCTCGCCGCTGTTGTTCATAAAGGTTGACGGTTTCATTAAAAGACAGTGCTTGCCCTCGATCATGCAATCGGTTATAAGCGACTTGAATTTCAGCTTTTTCACCTGTACTCCGAGCTTTTCGGCAAGCGTATCTATTGCCATGAATCCGGCATTGTGGCGGGTGTTCTCATATTGAGTACCCGGATTTCCAAGTCCCACTATGAGATATTCTACCGCCCCCTGCGGTGCAGGCTCTCTGCCTGCGGCTATTTTATCAAATATATCTGATAATGACATTGCTTATTATCCTTTGCTTGTACTTGCCGATGCCGACTTTCTGAGATATGCAATGCTCAGTCTGTTCATAAGTCTTGCGGCTTTTTTATTCGCAGGCTTCTTCATTCTCCATGTCCAGTTGCCGCCTACGGTGGAGGGTACATTCATTCTGCCTCTGCCGTCGATTCCCAGAATATCCTGCATAGGAATTATCGCCAAAGCGGCAGGGCTTGAATAAACGCTTCTGATAAAGCTGATATTCTTATGCTCTATGAAATTAGCGTTTATATAGCTTTTTGCCATCTTTGCGGCCTTTGCGTCTGCGGATTTAAGCCAGCCCATTATAGTATCGTTATCATGAGTGCCTGTATACGCAACACAATTATTGATATAATTATGGCACAGGTGGGTATTGTCCTGATATTCGTTGTTGAAGCCGAATTGCAGAACTCTCATTCCGGGGAAGCCCGTGTCGCTGAGCAGCTTTTTAACGCTGTCAAATATATCACCTAAATCCTCGGCTATGATATTTACATCTCCGAGCTTTTCTCTGACGGTATTGAACAGCTTCATACCCGGACCTTTTTTCCACTCGCCGTATTCGGCTGTGGAAGCGTCGGCGGGAATAGCGTAATAAGTATCGAACGCTCGGAAGTGGTCAATTCTTACCATATCAAACAGCTTCATGGCATGGTCTATTCTTGACAGCCACCAGCTGTAGCCGTCACGCTCCATCTCGTCCCAGTCGTACAGCGGATTGCCCCACAGCTGTCCTGTGGGTGAGAAATAATCGGGCGGTACTCCCGCAACAAGCGTAGGTCTGAGCGAAATGTCTATTGTGAAAAGCTTGGGATTGACCCACACGTCTGCGCTGTCCATTGCGGCATAAATCGGAATGTCACCTATTATTGATATGCCGTTTTTATTTGCATACGCCTTGAGCTTTTTCCACTGCGTAAAGAACATATACTGAACGAAACGGTGATATTTGATTTCTTCAATATGTTCTTCCTTGAAAGCGCTCAGCACCTCCGGCTTTCTGAAGCGGAATTCCTTATCCCATGTAAGCCACGAGCGCAGTTCGTTATGCTGCTTTATTGCCATAAAGAGCGCGTAATCTTCAAGCCACCAGCCCTGCTCCTGAATAAATGCAAGATAGGCTACATCTTCCTTGAAGGAGAAAAAAGCCTTGTGCAAAAGCTCATTCTTCTGAGCTATGACCTTTTCATAATCAACTGTGGACGGGTCTTCGCCGTACTCTCTGCCCTTGATGTCGTCGGCAACAAGAAGTCCCAGCTCAACCAGCTCCCACAGATCTATAAGAAGCGGATTGCCCGCAAATGCAGACGGTGACTGATAAGGAGAATCCGCATAGCCTGTGGGATGTATAGGAAGCACCTGCCAGTGTTTCTGACCTGCCGCTTTCAGCCAGTTGACAAACTCAAAGGCGGGCTTTCCGAGCGTTCCTATACCTTCGTTTGCAGGGAGGCTTGTTATATGGAGTAATACTCCGCTGCTGCGTTTAAGTTCCATAAATATCGCCTTTCGGAATTAAATCTTACTTTTCGTCATTCATGCTTGTTCTAAACGGAGCTACGGGGATACCGTTTTTTCCGTACAGTGTAACATCGCCGTAATTTGTCCAAAGATAACGGACATAAACCGGCTTCTTCACTTCGTCTGCATAAACGCTGATCGTACCGTCCTCGCCGATTACAGCGCAGGCAGGCTTGTATTCCTTGTCAGCACCTGCAACCTCAAAGCCTGTTATACCGTTGTCACCCTTGATGTCAAAACCGCTCTCGGCGTGTTCAAAGCTTACTACCGCTCTGTCACCCGTTACAGTCATGTTCTTATATATAGGACCGAATGTCTCTGTTTCGTTGTCACCGTAAACATGGTGCATTGCCTGTAAATATAATCTGTGACCTACAGGTACTTTGTTCTTGGGGTGAATCTCGTTAAATTCGCCGCAGTCAAGAATAACTGCGATACCTGTATTCTTTACCGTCTTGAAAGTACGCATCTGCGCCTCTCTGATAAGACACCAGTGCTTCCAGTCGGGATCTGCCTTATAACGGTGCATGGGAAGCTGTACAAACATGAACGGAAGCTCATCGTCCATCCAGTCATCTCTCCAAAGCTGGATAAGCGACTTGAACAGCTTGAAATATGTCTTAGGTCTGTTGTCATCCGTTTCGCCCTGATAGTAGATAAATCCCTTGATAGTATACGGACAAACACGCTTTATCATGCTTTCATAAAGAGCTGTGGCATGGAAAGGGTTGAGCGGAGTCATGGGTCCGGGATACTTGCTGACACCGCAGTAAGCCTGACACTCGTCCCATGTTCCGTCGGGGTGAGCGCTGTAGAACTCTACCGACTTCTTCTGCCATTCTTCCTCGTATTTTACATAATCAAGGTATTCCTTGTCCATTTCTTCTCTTGAACGTCCTGCAACCGCATTGTCGAAATCGTCAAGATATGCCTTTAAATCGGTATCCTTTTCAAGGGATTCACGGCTCATCCAGTAGCTTGCGCTTGTACCGCCCCAGTTACAGCCGATTATTCCGACTGTAACGCCGAGCCTTGCGGCAAGCTCCTTTGCATAGAAATACGCTACTGCGCTCCATGCTCTTGCGTTTTCACTGCTGAAACAGCTCCAACCTGTGTTTTCTTCATCACGGAAGAACTTTTCGTCCATGTTGCAGTTCTTCTGTGTGTAGTAGTAGCGAACATTCTCCGTCTTGTCGTTTGCAAGGAAGTCCTTGCCGCCCGTGCAGTTCTGAAGCTCAAGCTCCATATTGCTCTGACCGCCTGCAAGCCATACCTCGCCTATCATAACGTTAGTGAACACGATAGTTTCTTCGCCGTTGCTTATCTTCATCTCATACGGTCCGCCTGCTTTCATTGCAGGTAATATTACGCACCACTTTTCGTCGGCAACCTCTGTTACAGCCGTATTGCCGCAAATTGAAACGATTATACCGTCGCCGTTCTTGCCTGTACCGAATACTCTTACATTCTTCTCCCTCTGGAGAACCATATTACTGCTGAATACCGCAGCCGCTTTGAACTTAGTCATTGCTTTTCCTTTCCGCCGGACCTTTAGTCCGTCTTCTGCCGATTTTGCCGACAGGAATCTTATTATCGGTTTTATCCTGCAATGCAGGTGATCTGTCCTTTATATGAGAAGCATACAGTTCTTCGTCCGTTTCGGTGGATAAGGCATAATTCTTTACCCAACGGTACTCGCCTTCTGCTTTCTTTTCAAAATTTACCGTTACTCTTATTGAGTGCTTGTTGCAATGCACTACCGCCATATAACACATAGGGCGCAGCCATATAAGTCTGCCCTTCAAGGTTGCGGGCTTACCGCATATAGGACATACATATCGGTTAAGAGGCGATGTTCTGGGAACTGCATTCATTCTTGCCGCCTTTACAGTTCCTGCCGATGTCACGCTTACGCTGACAAACGGGTTTGTATGCGCATAGTCTATTTTTCTCTGCCACTCGATTTCTTTGGGAATGTCGTGTATCTTTGTCAGAACAAGAGCGGTGTAGTACGCATCGTTGATTGCGCTGTGATAATCCAGCTCCTGCTGTACGCCTGTTATCTCAACCGCCGATTGCAGGGTTATCTGCGGACGGTCTATATCATACTGTCTTGTCATAAGAGGCTGGAGGTTGAACCAGCTCGGAAGCCAGCTGACATCTGTCTCATAAAATCTGCACTGTCCCGTAAGAGTAGGTATATCATCAGGTCCCCATGTCGTTATCACTGCATCTTCAAACTGTCCGAGCCACTCTCTGAAACGTTTAAGCACATCTGTAAGATCATCGGCGTCCTTAAGGTCGTTTTTGGTTATGCCCGTAAGCTTTTTTATCCTGCCCTTTATCTCGGTATAGTATCTCGGCTTTACATACTCGGAAAAGAAATCCTCGCTTATAACGCCGTCTGTTACCGCAACTGCGCCTATCTGTATTATTTCGACCTGCAACGCCTGCGTGCCGACTATTCGCATTTTCTCTCTGCATACAGGCTGGCTCCACTCCATATCCAGTACTATATATGTCACCTGTGCGCCTCCCTTCCTTGTTTTATATAAACACTCAAAGCCCCGCATTACTTTTGCGGGGCATAAGCTATTTTATATCGCCACTTCGATTTTTTCATCAAAATCGTGATATTTATAATCCTTCAGCGTGAAGCTGTTCTTCGTAAATTTATAGAAATCGGTTATATCCTCAACCTCCATTTTAGGTGCGGGATACGGCTCCTTTTCTATTATGCGTTTAACAGCGTCAATATGTCTGTCATAAATATGTGCGTCCGCAATGACATGAACAAGCTCGCCTGCCTTAAGTCCCGACGCTTTCGCAAACATAATAAGAAGTGCGGCATATTGGCACACATTCCAGTTGTTTGCTGTAAGCATATCCTGTGAACGCTGGTTTAAAATAGCGTTCAGCGTATCGCCCGTGACGTTGAAGGTCATGCTGTAGGCACACGGTGCAAGTCCCATTTCATGCAGATCCTTATGATTATACATATTGGTCATTATGCGGCGGCTTGAGGGATTGTGCTTAAGGTCATACAAAACCTTGTCTACCTGATCAAATTCGCCCTCAGGATAAATGCTTTTCTGTCCTAACTGCCAGCCGTAAGCCTTGCCGATAGTACCGTTTTCGTCAGCCCATGAATCCCATATATGAGTAGATAAATCGGCAACCCGATTACTCTTTTTCTGATATATCCACAGTATTTCATCTATCGCCGAACGGTAATAGATACGGCGGAGCGTCATTATGGGAAATTCCTCTTTAAGGTTATAGCGGTTCACCACACAGAATTTTTTAACCGTATGTGCGGGTGTGCCGTCCTCCCAGTGAGGTCTTACCTCGCTGTCGGTATCCCATGAGCCGTTTTCTATAATATCACGGCAGTTTTCAATAAAATATTTATCTGCTAAACTCATTATGATTCCTTAAATTTGTTATTTACATCGCAATTTGTGCAAAAGAAATTAACTGTCTGAGCAGCAACGCTTAAATTTACAGAATATCAAATACATTATTCGTATAGCGATGGCTTACCTCGCCCGAATCGGCGGTAAATTTATCGCTGAAGCTCATTACTTCCAAAGCACTGAAAATTGCAAAAACAAACAATATTTTTTGACCACGGGAGGGGCAAGCCCCTCCCCTACAAAGATTTTTTAAATTTTCGATAACAGCTTTGTTGTTGAGAAGTCCACCTCGTCAAATATGCGGCTCTCAAACATATTAAGGCTGTCTATACCGCTCATATTGTAGATAGATACGCCTGCGCTTGAAGCATAGGTTTTTACATTCTTCAGCAGTGTCTGCGCTTCTTCGGGGTAATCATACTTCTTCTCATCGTTAACAAGCGCTTCATCATAGCTTGTGATCTGAGCGTCGTATATTCCGTCAAAGCCGTAAATGTATATTTCAGTAAAGCCTTCATACAAAGCGAGCTGTAAAGCTATATATAAATCGTCAATTCGTCTTAATGCCTCGCTGTGCTGTGTAGAGCCGAACGAGGGAAGCTGAGGTATAAAGCCGTTGCCCATGATATTGAAGTATGTGGGCTTCTTTGCGAACTTATCCTCAAATACGCTTACATTGCTTGCCACAAAGCTGTCCATAGCCTCAATGTACTTGGCATTGCCGAGATAGTGTTCAGCGTTTGACAGTATGTACTGTGTAGGACGGAGAGGTGTTTTGCTGAAGAACTTGCATATACCGTTATAGCTTATGCACTTTTCATTGAACAGAAGATTCAGCTCATCAAGCTTAACGCCCTCTTTGTAGCCGACAATAAAGCAACGTTGACCACGGAATTTATCCTTACACTCTCTGAGCTGTGCCTCTGTACGGCGAACGTCCTTTTCAAGCTTGTTCTGCTCGGATTTATCTGAAATATTGAACTGTGAGCGTTTCATCTTCATATATGTACCGAGGAAGCCTAAAGGCTGATTTACAAGGCAGTAGTCACGCTCGGTAAAGCCGTACTGCTGTAAACGCTTTTCAATAGTCTGCGCACTTCCGACACGTCCCGTCATGCCCTTGAGATAAACCTCAAGCTCATCATACGATGACGAAACAAGTACATAATATGCCTTTGACATCCCTTTAAGCTCTGTTATACTGCGCAATGAGTTGTCGTCCTTTATAAGTGTACGCTCGTCATTTGTTGCCATAAACGCAAGCTCAGGAACACGCACACCCTTTTTTCTGAGCTGTCCGAGTACTTTTTTCAGTATCTCTGCATTAACACCTTGTCCGTCGCCCAGTATTACCAGCTTACGCTGACCGATAATCTCGATGTTCTTTATTATCTGCTTTTTGTAGTTGCCTGCCTTAAAGAACTTGGTCAGCTTTGCATTGGTAAGAGAATCGTATGTCATCATAACCGCTCACTTCTCCTTTTTAAAAATATATTTCTCTGAATTGTTGCCCTATTGATACTCAGCGATTAACCCTCGCTGAGTATGAATGTATGGTCTGAACTTTAATTCATATAAGAATCAAACTTTTCCGATTGCTGTAACCGAATTTATACTCAAAAACCCAATTCGTTACTCAGCTTTCGCTGAGTATGAATGTATGTTCTAAGCTTTAATTCATATAAGAATCAAGCTTTTCCGACTATTGTACCTGAATTTATACTAAATAGCCCAATTCGTTACTCAGCGATTAGCCCTCGCTGAGTATGAACATATCATAAATAACCTTGATAGCCTTTTCAAAGTCAGCCTCATGGATACCTACGATGATATTAAGCTCACTTGAGCCCTGGTCGATCATCTTTATATTAATATCTGCGTGTGATAATGCTGCGAATATTCTTGTAGCAGTACCCTTCTTTGACTTCATGCCACGACCGACGATAGCGATAAGCGCTAAGTCGTTTTCTATTTCAATATGGTTAGGTTCTGTAACCTCGCATATCTTTTCAACGATGTCGGGAGTTTTGTCAACGTCCTTGCCGTCAATGATAATGCTCATTGTATCGATACCTGTGGGGATATGCTCAAAGCACATACCGTTTGCTTCAAGTACTGTCAGTATTCTGCGTAAGAAGCCTATCTCGCTGTTCATCTCGTCCTTTTCGATTGAGATAACCGAAAAGTGCTTTTTACCTGCGATGCCAGTGATTATGTGCTGAGGAGGCTCGTTGTCCTCTGCAACTATCATTGTACCCTTTGCCGAGGGGTCGTTTGTGTTACGAATATTTATCGGTATCTTTGCGCTTCTTACAGGGAAGATAGCCGCTTCGTGAAGTACCGATGCACCCATATATGACAGCTCACGCAGCTCCTTATATGTGATAGACTCGATAACCTTAGGCTCGTCAACTATTCTGGGGTCTGCGATAAGGAAGCCGTTTACATCTGTCCAGTTCTCGTAAATATCGGCATTTATAGCCTTTGCAACTATCGAGCCGGTAACGTCAGAGCCGCCTCTTGAGAATGTGCGGACAGTACCGTCGGGGTTAGCGCCGTAGAATCCGGGAATAACAGCGTGAAAAACACCGTGCAGTACAGACGCAAGACAGGTATCTGTCAGTGTATCGTCAAACTTTCCGTCGGGACGGAAGAACACTACCTTAGCGGCGTCTATGAATTCATATCCGAGATAGTTTGCAAGAATGATACCGTTTAAGTATTCGCCGCGGCTTGCCGCATAATCTCTGCCTGCCTTCTTGCGGAAATTGTCAATTATTACTTCGTATTCATCATCAAGCGAAAGAGTAAGACCGAGATCGCTTATGATTCCGTTGAAGCGTTCTGCGATGGGTGCAAACTGGTTGTATGCGTTCTTGCCCTCGTTTGCTACTGCGTCATAACACGCATATAGCATATCTGTTACCTTTATGTCGTCCTTATAACGCTTGCCGGGGGCGCTGGGAACTACATATCTGCGCTCCTTGTCGCTTCTGATTATGTCAGCTACCTTGCGGAACTGATTTGCATCGGCGAGCGAGCTGCCGCCGAACTTGACTACCTTACTCATTTTTTGTTTCCTTTCTTATATACCGTTAGTGTCCCTTTTAAGCGGATTTTATAGTATGGGACTATATTCTATAATATTTTACCACAGTAGAAGGGAAAAATCAATATGCAGAGGTGATTTTTAAGGGCGAAACGGGAGAAAAAGAGGCACAGACTGCTAAGAAAACAGAATGTGCCTTGATTTTCATATATAGTTATCAAACAGTCGCAAGCGCCGGAGCTTCGCTCTTTCTCAGTCTTGCGGTCTGCTTTTGTGCCATAACAAGCTCGTAATATACGCCCTTGTTGCGTAAAAGCTCGGTATGTGTTCCGATTTCGGCAACCTTGCCCTTTTTCAGCACTATAAGCCTGTCGGCATTTGCAAGCGTTGACAGTCTGTGAGCTATCGCTATGGTTGTTCTGCCCTTTATCAACCTGTCAAGAGCGTCCTGTATCTGCTTTTCGGTCTGTGTATCAAGCGATGCGGTAGCTTCATCGAGGATAAGTATCTTCGGATCGTGGAGAATTGCCCTTGCAATAGCTACACGCTGACGTTCACCGCCCGAAAGGTTGTAGCCGCGCTCACCGACAACCGTATTATAGCCGTCAGGCATACGGGTAATGAAGTCGTGACAGTTCGCCGTCTTTGCGGCATTGACTATTTCCTCAAAGGCTGCGTCGGGCTTAGCATAGCGGATATTATCAAGCACCGTACCGTTGAAAAGATACGTTTCCTGCAATACTACGCCTACTTGTGAGCGCAGTGAATTCTGCGATATATCACGCACGTCTGTGCCGTCAATCAGCACCTGCCCCGATGTTGCATCGTAAAGACGCATGACAAGGTTTATAAGCGTTGACTTTCCGACACCCGAATGTCCGACTATTCCTATCATCTCGCCCTGCTTTATGCTGAACGAAATGTCTTTGAGTACGGGATTATAGGCCTTGTAGCCGAAATATACGTTCTTAAACTCAATGTCGCCCTTTATGTCAAGGCTGACTGCGTTCTCGGTATCGTTAATATCGTTGTTTTCTTCAAGTATCTCGAATACCTTTCCTGCGCTTACTCTTGCCTGTGCAAGCACTCTGGGCAGGCTTGTGAGCCACTGGATAGGACCGTAGAGCATAGAAACATAGGTTGTGAACTGTATCAGCTCGCCGAGTTGCATTTCTCTGCCGAGTATCATACTTCCGCCGAAGAACAAGGCACAAAACTCGCCTATGCTGAATATGTAACGGATAGGCGGCTGTACCATATACCAGAGTATATCGGCTTTCTTTACCGAATCAGCCCATTTGCCCGAAGCGGCTTTGTACGCTTCTATCTCCCTGTCCTCGTTGCCGTAGTTCTTTACTACTCTTATTCCGTGCAGAACGTCATGCAGAAGCTCGCTTGCACGGCACTGAAAGCGCCATACCCTGCCGTATCTTACGCTTATCGCATTGAACGACTTTGCCGAAAGATACGCCGCAAGCGGCAGAGGAATCGTAATTACAAGCGCAAGCTTCCAGTTTGTGACATACATAAGTATGAGCAAGGCGACAAGAGCTGTTGTCTGGAATATCATGTCCTTGCCCTGTCTTGTCATAAAGTCCTGCAAGGTTGCCGCATCGCCCGATACACGGTTGATAAGCTCGCCCGGTGTACGCTTTGCAACGTTGCTCATGGACAGCTGCTGGGTCTTGTTGAATATATCACGGCGCAGATCTCTGCCGTATGCCGTGGATATTTTGTAGTTACATACCTCCTGCAACAGTCTGAATCCCATAGAGGACAAATTGATCGCCAGAATGCACAGCGTTATCTTCCAGAAAAGCCCCCAATTGCTGTTGTTAGGCACAATAAGGTCGTCTACCAGTATACGCTGGAACAACGGATTGATAACGTCAAAAGCATAAAGTATGAATGTTGCGAGAAGCGACAGACCAAACTGCACCTTATACGGTGCAAGCCTTTTTACAAGCTTTACGAACACTCCCTTTTTTGCGTCGCAGAACATACATTTACTGCTTCCCATAAGCGCCGCTCCGCACTTAGGACAGCTCGGCTCGTCTGCGTCTGTATGCTCGGTAAATTCGCCCGTAGCGATAAAATGTTCATATATCTTAGCAAGCTCGGCATAGCGCATATAATATTTCTGAGAAAAGCGGCATACGCATATATCCTTGCCGTGAAGATCCTTTATGCACAGCATTGAACTGCCGATAAGCTGTTCTACGGTTATCTTGCTTATATCGGGTACGGAAAACTCCCGTACCGCTTTATCGTCATAATATACCGTGAGCTTGTCTTTTGTAGCAGTGAGATGCCCGTTTGCCGTTTTCGCCTTACGGTCTATGTCAAACGGCAGTGAAAAGCTCACGCTGTCAGCGTCCACGCCTTTCGGGACTGACAGTTTTAAATTCATTTATAACCACTCCTTTCTGAAAAGGTCATAAAAGCGGTATCAGATGAACAGTTGAAGTCTCTTTATACTTGCCTTATCCAGCTTGTCAACATCAGGTACGCTGTAGCGGTTTCCGTCAGAATCGGTTACGGCAAGCATTTTACCGTGTATCACTCTGAAATTGTGCCACCAGTCGTACACCGCTATCTTCTTTTCGCCTGCCGTTGTTTCGGCTTCAAGGAAAAGATAGCCCATCTGATTATCTGTTATCCTGTTTATTTTCTTAATTTCGGGAATGTAGTATTTAAGCTTCAAATAATCCTCCGCCGTCCTTCTCATATCGTCGGACAGCTCGCCTAAATCCTTTATAACGCCGATTTCCTTCCATTCATCTTCTTCGTTTTTACAGCTTACACTGATATATCTGTTTTCGTCATTGAAAGGTACGAGCCTTGTAAGATCAATCTTTTCGTAATCCTTTCCGTCATACGAAAACGACAGATAACCGCTTTCGCTTTCGGTCAGATGAATTTTATCGGGAGAAAGTATATTCAGCGTATCTACATCATAAATTGCAGTCGTATTCTGCTTCATAAGCTTTCCTTTCTTTATCAGTCAAGTCCGACAGATTTAAGCGACTCGCTCTGTAGCTTGTACAGCTCAAAATATTTGCCATTTGTGCGTATAAGCTCATCGTGCGTTCCGCTTTCCTTTACCTCTCCGTGTTCGATTACATACAGCTTATCTGCGTCACGAAGCGTTGAAAGGCGGTGCGCTATCGCTATTATTGTTCTGCCGTGCTTGAGGTTATCAATTGCACTTTGTATCTTGCGCTCGGTGGCGGTATCCATTGCCGCTGTTGCCTCGTCAAGTATAAGAATATTCGGCTTTTGTATAAGCGCACGGGCAATGGATATACGCTGTTTTTCACCGCCCGACAGGCTTACGCCGCCGCTTCCCGTGACTGTATCGTAACCCTCGGGGAGCTTCATTATAAAGTCGTGGGCATTTGCGCTCTTTGCCGCTTGCACGACCTCCTCCATTGTAGCGTCGGGTCTTGCATAGCGGATATTGTCGGCTATCGTTCCCATAAACAGATATATTTCCTGCGAAACTACGCCGATATTCTTCCTCAGTATCTCAAACGGTATTTTCTTTACGGGTATTCCGTCTATCGTTATCTCACCCGATGTTACATCGTACATTCTTGATATGAGATTGATGATAGTTGATTTTCCCGCACCCGTCTTACCGACAATGCCTGTGAATTTGCCCGCCTCGGTCGCAAACGACATATTTTTAAGCACGGGTCTGCCCGCTTCATATTCAAACGTAACATCCTTGAAGCATATATCGCCCTTCAAAACGCCGTCGGGTATATCGGCAGGCTCTGCGGGCGGCTTTACCGTAGGCTCACTGTCGAGTATCTCAAACATTCTGCCTGCGGCGTCCGTACATCTTGCCCAGTCGTTACCCATATACATGAAGAAGAACATCGGATCCCATATAACACCGAAATAGTTTATAAGCAGTGTCAATCCGCCGAGCTGAAGATTACCCATCAGCACAAGCGCAACACCAAGGCAGTATATAACGCCGCTGAATACAGCATATATTCCGCTTTGTACGGGAACAAAGTGTGCGCTTCTCCTATCTCTCGCATATTCCGCCGAGTAAAGATTGTCGTTTTTTATGCCGAACCTTGATATTTCCTGTTCTTCTCTTGAAAACGCCTTTACTACCCTGTGACCGTTGAGTGCATCGGACAACGTGGAGGTTACTCCTCGCCTTGCAATGTCACGGTTTCTCCAGTGCCTTCTCTGACCTCTCAGCCACAGCACCTCGCACAGCAGTACAAGGAATACCGCAAAGAACATTGACAGTGATATTATCGGGTTTACCATAAGCATAAGGACCACAAGTCCGATTATCTTTATCATATTTGCGATAAACTGCGGTACTATGTCTACAAAAAATCCGTAAACGTCAAAGCTGTCACGGTCTACTCTGCCCATGAGCGAGCCTGTCTGCTTTGTCGTGAAGAACGACAGCGACAGCTTCTGCATAGAAGCAAAAATGTCCGTCCTGAGCTTATGTATGACTTGCGGCGTTATCTTGCTTATAATTACACCGTAAACCATCGCAAATATGGTCGACAGCAGCGAGAATGCCGCCATTACCAGTATTACGAACAATATCTGTCCGTACAGACTTCCGCCCTCGGCGAGTACATCATCGTACAGCATTTTTGTACCGAAGTACGGAGCAATCAGTCCCAGTGCGACCGATACAGCTATAAGCACCAGAATTACAGCTATCTGCTTTTTGTAATCGCCGAACATACCGAGCAGACGCTTAAAAATCCATGTACGCTTTGTGCAGTACGGACAGAATGCTCTGTTCGGATCGGGATATTTTCTGCCGCACTTGGGACAATACAGGGTTTTATCGTCAAGTGCGGAATCGTCGGGCGTTTCGCCCTTTTTAATCGTTTCATAACGGCGGCAAAACTGCTCAAATTTTTCGGAAAAGCCTCCCGAAAACATAGCAAGCTGTTTTTCACTGCCGTCTATCATTTTTGCCATCAGTCTTGCCGTAAACTGATAGCGGTCGACATACAGCTTTTCGATTTCCGACATTGGGTATTCGCAGAAATCCCTGAAATCAAACTGTGTGTCAAATGTCTTTTTATTCTTTACAAGTCTGTCATAGCCCGACAGCAGATAAAGCTTTTCATTATCGAACGTGATATAGGTGTCGTAATAACACCCCTCGCCGTCCATATCTGCTTTTACGCAGTACAAAAGCTTATCCGTATCGACCGCCCTGACAGAAAAAGCTGTCTGCACAGCGGCAGACAGCTTATCAAAATACTTCATTCATTCACCGTTTCTTTCCGACCGCAAAAACGCGGTCATGTAAAAACAGAATAAGAAATACAGGCACAAAAATAAATTACACAGACATAGCTATGCCATATAGGCACAGCCGATGTGCGGCTGATAATCCGACTTGTTTCTGTACGGTTTACATAAGGGCTTGTCCGCCGCAGAGCAATGCCGCAACGAAAAGTCTTATGTATTATTCTTTTTCTGTATCTTAAACGTTCATGGTTACCGTACTTTTACAATCAGCCGAATTAAATTGGAACAGGGCTTATTGCCGTCGGCAGCCGCAATCTGAATTTTCTTCTGACAGCGTACCTGCAAAAAGGCATAGCAATGCCTTTACCGAGGTTTCCGATGTGTATATTATATTTGTTTCCATTCCTGTTTTCCTTGTCATTGAACTATATGTACTGTACGAAATTATCTGTACATAGTTTTAGCAACTTCAGCGAGTATATCCACACCCTTTTCGATCTGTTCATCGGTGGGTGTTGAATAATTCAGTCTGAATGACAGACAAGGATCATTTTCATTTGTAAGGAATGCGTTACCGGGAACTACGGCTACCTTGTTCTTTACAGCCTTCTTGCAGAAGTAAGGCATATCGCCGTCGGGTAAAGTACCCCAGATAAATAAGCCTCCCTCAGGCTCTGTGAACTTTATGGACTTGGGCATCTTCATCTTGAGGTTTGTGAGCATGAGGTCAGACTTGTGCTTATAGATAGCTCTCAGCTTTTCAAGGTGTTCCTCAAAATTATTTTCGGTAACGAACTTATAGGTAATCATCTGAGGCAGGATAGAGGTGTGAACGGTTGAAACCTGCATACAAACGACTGCCTTTGCGATTACGTTCTTGGGAGCGCAGAGGTATCCTACACGAAGTCCGGGAGCAAGAGTTTTTGAGAATGTTCCCGCATAGAGAACATGACCTGTCTTGTCAAGCGACTTTATTGTAGGTACGTCTTCTCCGAAATAACGCAGATCGCCGTAGGGGTTATCTTCAAGGATATACACGTTATATTTCTGAGCAAGCGCAAGCACTGCTTTACGCTTTTCAAGGCTCATGGTTTTACCTGTGGGGTTCTGGAAGTTGGGAATAAGATAAATGAAAGCTGTTCTGGGGTTCTCGATAAGAGCCTTTTCTAGCTTTTCAATACTTATACCGTCGTCTTCCATTTCAACGCCTACAAGCTTGGAATTATAGGAACGGAAAGCATTCAGCGAGCCGATAAAAGTAGGAGC
>CAVJKI010000002.1:0-31212 GCA_963649995.1 Sodaliphilus sp. | reverse complement strand
TCGTTACCCTTACCGACAGTGTTTCCTTGGCGTTTATTATTCTTTGGATTTCATCTATTCTCGCTCTGAGCGGCTTTTTATCCATACCCTTCTGTACCTTCAGCCTTATTGCCGAGGAGATATAAGACTCTTTTTCTGCGCTGAGCTTTTCGCCGTTACGCTTTTTCTCCTGTAGGAACTCAATAGATGTATTTATTTTTTCGATGTACTCATCAATAGCGGTACACTGCTTTTCCAGCGAATCCATTTCGAGCAGAAGATTCGTGGTGCTTCCTACCGAAATCACAGTAGGAGTGTAGCTCTTATGGCCGAGCTGTGCCACCGCAAATCTGCCCATAACACTGCAATCTCCGCCGACAAGTGCGCCGGGGTTTTTGGTGCAGTCAAGGTCGCCCTCTATCTTTATTCTGCAACCGACAAGCGAGGTGCTTGTCAGATTACCTCTTGTCGTGATCGTATCGTTCTCGCCGAAAGCGATGTTTATATTACCGTACTGCGACTGCACCGTGCTTGCGAAAACACCGTTCTTTACCGTAATATCACCCTGTGCAGTCAGAGTGGCGCCTGTTACCATGCCTGAAATGGTTATGGACTTTCCCGCCGTAACCGAATAGCCCTCCTGTATACTGCCCTTGATAACCACATCGCCCAGGAAATTGATATTACCGGTCTTTACGTCTATATCCGATGAAATTGCGAATGTAGTCTCTACATGGAATCTTCCGCCCTTGTATACAAGGTTGCCGCTGTCTGCTGCGAATAGCTTTGTGCCGTCGGCGGAAAGAACGGTATTCGTACCCTGCGGTATAAGGGGCGGTCTGCCGGGACGGGGAGCGATCACCCGTCCGTATACGTTTATACCTTCCTCACCCTGTGTTTCGGGTTCAATTTCGCATATCAGGTCGTTTGCCTTGACATTTACAATAAGCCCTAAGTCACGGTAGTCAACACTGCCGTCCTCAAGCTTTTTCGGTACAAGCTTCTTATCTGTATCGAAAAGATTATTTACTCTGCCGTTTTCGCCGTCGATCGCCGCATATCCGCTTGCGACCGTAAAAATCTTGTCATATAATTTATTTGCCGCTATTTCCTGCAACAGCTCCTCGTCTATTCCGTACACAACGTGTTCGTCCTTGAGTGCCTGCCGCATAGCCTCAACCGTTATATCCTTGCCTGAAAACTGCGGAGAAAACACGCACATATTCGCTTCAAGCTTATTATCGCTTACTACAACCTTTGCCGATGCGTCCACGTTCAGCAAAGTATTGTTTCCCTGCGGACGCTGCATTGTGCCTGCGTTGTTAAGCTCTATGCCGTCAAGCGATGCATTCGATGCCTTTTCAAGCTCAATAAGCTCTGACATTGATATGTCAGCCATCTTTTGTCTTTCGCTCTTTTCCATCAGTGCGCCTCCTTGTTGTATGATTTACGGCAATACCGCATGATCGCTTCCGTGCTGTCACACAGCCTGCCTTATATACATTTCTCTGAAAATCGTTATATTGTCTTGTTGCCCTTAAGACTGGACATAATTTCAAGCGAGCCGTCCGCCGCATTGAACGATACCGTCCGTCCGTAATTAAGCCCCGTATCCGATGCGATTATCGGTACGCCGAGCCTTGAGAGCGCTTTTTTTGTCGCCTCGACATTACGGTCACCTATCGACATTGCAGGCGATGTGGCAGCAAACATATTTGCTCCCCCTGCGATCTTTGCGGTTATTCTCGATGCCGCCGCACCGCTTTTTATCATGCTGTCATACAACAGCTTTATGCCCGTATCGGCAAACTTGAATTTATTATGGTCGTTCGGTATAGCACTGCTGTCGGGCAGCATTATATGCGCAAGCCCCGCTATACCCAGCGCTTTGTCTATCATACATATCCCGACGCAGCTTCCAAGCGCATAAGTCACCAGCACGTCGGGCGATTTGCACAGCTTCTGGTCGGAAATCCCCACGATTATCTTATTCACTGATCCGCTACCCCCAGTTTTCCAAGCAGCGTCCTGAGTGACTCAACCGTAGGTATAAGCAACATATCGGACTGTATTTCAACTGAATCTATCAGAAATTGTTCGCTTATCATAAGTACCTTTTCATACGCCTCGGAAAGCTCCGTTGCGGGAACTGTCATTATAGCTCCGAGCATATCCGTTGTCAGCGCAGGTACGGACATATCGATCGTCATACCGCCTAAATCTGCGATAGCGTTGACATAGCTTCCGCCCATTATGTTTCCTATCTCGCTGAGTACCGATATATCATCGGCGTTCATCTCATAGAGCGAAAACGGGCGTTCTCCCGTAAGACCTGTTACGATAGTTTTCGCAAACGCTTCTTCAAGCAGGAACATTATCATTCCGTCTGCATCGCCCTTAAGCCTTATCAGTATTCCCACTACCAGCTTGTCGGGTGAGCCGAGCGATTCTATTGCGTCAGCCACGTCCATAAGCCTTACCTGCGGTACCTGCATATCAATGCTTCTGCCGAGAAGCTGTGACAGCGATGTGGCGGCATTACCCGAGCCGATATTTCCTATTTCCTTCAGCACATCAAGCTGTACAGGGCTTAAATCGTCGTAACTGTTTATCATAATAGACCTCTGAAATTATTAACATTTGCTTCAATAACCGTATCCGTCTGCCGGAAAACGCTCCGACAGACGAAACGATTGATTTTTACATCATAGATGCATATAGCCAGATGCATATAGCCGCAGGCTTTACTACCTGAGGTTGTTAGTTATACGCTCCAGCTCGTCTGCTGTCTGTACAACCCTTGCGCTCATCTGATAGGAGCGCTGTGTTTCGATAATGCGTACCATGTCGCCTGCAATATCCGTATTGCTGCGTTCGAGTGCCATTCTTATCTTGTCGATACTCCTGTCGGCAACCGCCTCTCCCGACCTCTCTGTAGCAGTCATTTTGTTACTGCCGAGAAGCTCGAGTCCAAAGTTGTTGTCGAATGTGTACACACCTATCATTTCTGTCAGTGCTTCATAGTCGGGCTTACTTGTACCCTCTATAAAAGGAACTGTAATGTGGTTTCCCTCATAGTCAAGCACAAATTCGCCGTTCGCACTTACAAGCTCCCAGTGGTCGTCTATCTGCGACATCTGGAAATCGCCTGCTCTGGTGTAGTTTACATCGCCGTACTTATCCATTACTGCGAAGAAGCCTTCCTCTGTCGGTATGGCGAAGTCAAGGTCGTTGTCGGTATAGGTAAACACGCCTTCGCTGTACATAAGCTGTGTGCTGTGTACATACTCACCGTGACCCGTCTGCCAGTCAGGCTCTGTGCTTCTCTGTACCGTATAGATACAGTCCGCAAAGCAGGGTCTTGACGCTTTGAAGCCGACCGTATTCACGTTTGCGATGTTGTTTGAGTAAACGTTAAGTCCTTCCTGCTGTGCGATCAGACCCGTTTTACCCGTGTAGAACGCTATGTTCATAACATATCCTCACATTCGGTCATTTTACAGCTTGATTATCTCGCTCGCCGCTCTGCCGTTGATAGTATCCATGTACTTTAGCACGGCACTGCTCGCCTCGAATAATCTCTGCGTTTCCATAAGAGAAGTGATCTCCTTGTTAGCGTCAACGTTTGACTTTTCAAAACAGCCCTGAATAATGTCATACTTCTCGTCTGCCGGAATCGTCATATCCCCGTCGTATGAGAACAGATCGTTTCCGACCTTTGTGACATCTGCGTTTTCGGGTATGTAGCTGAGCCTCAGCGTTTCGATCACATCGCCGTTCTCGTTTAAGATATTACCCTCGTTGTCAACAATGAAATCATCGTTTCCGATGTATATCTCGCCGTTCTGACCGAGGACTCGTCCGCTGTCGTTCAGGCATAAATAACCCTCTCCGTCAAGCTCGAACTGACCGTTCCTTGTCTGATATACATTACCGCTTACGTCCTGTATATTGAAGTACACATTACCCTGTATGCCTATATCAAACGGGCTTTCGGTAAATTCAAAGCTGCTCTGCTCAAGGTTGCTCTTGCTTGTATCAACATAGGTCTGTACAAATTTACCGCTTGTTTTTCTGCGGTTGCTGACAAGTATAAGCTCCTCCTGGAAGGTGTTCATTCTTATCTCGTCCTTTTTGTAGCCTGCCGTGTTGATATTCGTAAGATTATTTGAGATAGCGTCCAGCGACCTCTGATGGTTAAGCATTGACTGCGCCAGATTGTAAAATGCTCTCTGCAAGTTTTTTCACCTCCTTTCTGAAATTCGTAGTGCTTCAGAGCATATCTGCATAATAAATACAGCTCTGATGAGCGGACAGGTTCAGGCATAAGCCTTGCCCGCCCCCTTGATTATATAATATCAGTTTTCACGTTGATATGCAAGCCTTTCAGCCGTTTATATAGCTTTCAAGCCTGTTTTTGAGCGTCAGCATAGCCTTTGAATGTATCTGGCATACTCTTGACTGGGTAACGCTCAACACTTTGGCTATCTCGGAATATTTCAGCTTTTCGTAATAGTACATTGTTACTACCTGCTTTTCCTTTTCGGGGAGAGCGGCAACAGCGTCTGCAATGACCTGCTTTTTTTCACGCTCATACATTTTTGAGTCGGCGGTTTCGCTTCTCACCGACATATTGTCGTCAAGATTATCCTCGTATAAAAGCTCCTCAAACGACAGCGTTATCATTCCTGCCGTATTAGCCATGAGCTTTGACAGCTGTGATGTTGTCATGTTCATGCTCTCGGCAAGCTCCTCGTCTGTCGGTGTACGACACAGCTCTGAATTAAGCCGTGCAAAATTATCGTCAAGCTGCTTTGACAGCTTTCTGAGTGTTCTCGGTACTCTGTCGAGCTTTCTCATGTAGTCGATGACTGCGCCCTTTATCCTGATGCCCGCGTACGTTTCAAATTTTACGTTTTTTTCGGGATCAAAGCCGTCTATAGCCGCCATAAGCGCAATTACGCCTTCGTTTATAATATCGTCGCTTTCTGCATATCCCGCATAGATATTACGCATGGAAACGGCAATCATCTTTACAAGGTCCATATACATCAGCACGATCTCGTTTCTGACGTTTATATCGCTTGTCAGCCTGTACTTTTCGAGAAGCTCAGGCAACCGCTCCTTGTTTTGTACCGCTACCGCCATAGAACGCTCCTTTCCCTGATATTTCCGACCTGCGGCTTACATGGTTATATTGCCTATAGCCTGTATCTGTGCCGTATTGTCGATTTCGCTGTAGGACAGCACCGTTATATTCGGTATGAACTGATCTATCAGTTTCTTGAAGTATATTCTTACTATCGGAGAGGTAAGGATTATTATATTCGGTATAACGTCCTTTACCTTGTCTATCTCTCCGCTTGTTATGTTGACGATTCTCTGTATAAGGTCGGGGTCCATTGCAAGATAGCTTCCTGCGTCCGACTTCTTTACGCTTGCTACTATCGTATCCTCTACCTTCGGGTCTACCGTGATCACTCTCAGTGAGTTTGCCTCTGCAAAACGTCTTGTTATGGTACGCTTAAGCGCCTGTCTTACATATTCGGTAACAATATCTATATCCTTTAGCGCTCCCGCATGGTCGCCGAGCGTTTCAAGTATAGTTTCCATATCCCTTATCGGTACGCCCTCACGCAGAAGCAGGCAAAGCACCTTTTCGAGATAACCGAGCGATATTGTACCGGGTATAAGGTCGTCGATAAGCGTAGGATTCGTAGCCTTGATATTGTCCACCATCGTCTTTACGTCCTGACGTGACAGCAGCTCGCTGCAATGCTGCTTGATAACCTCGGACAGATGTGTGATCATTACCGATACGGGGTCTATAAGCGTATATCCCGCAACGTCCGCCATTACCTTCTTGTCTGCGCTTATCCACTTTGCAGGAATGCCGAATGCAGGCTCAACTGTATCAATACCGTCAACAGGGCTTACAACATCGCCGTTGTCAAGCGCCAGATAGTGGTCGGAGAGAATCTCTCCCCTTGCAACTTCCTCGCCCTTTATCTTGATAACATACTGGTTGGGGTTTATTTCGGGGTTGTCCGTCATTCGTACAGACGGAATTACCATACCCATATCCATCGCAAACTGCTTACGGAACATTACCACACGGTCGATAAAGTGTCCGCCGCTCTTTTCGTCAACAAGATGTAACAGGCTGTAGCCGAATTCCATCTCTATCTGTTCAACGTTCAGAAGCTTGAATACGTTGTCAATATCTCTGTAATAGTCGTTGTCCGACGTCGGCTGATCCTGCATCTTCGCAATGCTCTCACGTTCAGCCTGAGCGGCAAGCGCCGCCTCTCTCTTGGCTTTTGATTTTGATAATCTCCAGCCGAATATAAACAGTGCCGCACCAACGCCCAGAAGTATAAGCTTCGGGAAGCCGGGGATAACCATAAGAGCGGCAATAACGATACCGGCGATCATCATTACGTTGGGCTGTGAAGTAAACTGCCGCTTAATATCAGCGTTGAAGCTGTCTGTGCTTGCGGCACGGGTAACGACCATACCTGTAGCAACAGAGATCATAAGTGCGGGGATCTGTGAGCAAAGACCGTCACCGACAGTAGCCAGTGAGTAGGTCGAAAGCACGGTGTTTATGTCCTGTCCGTGCATCATACCGAGTACCGCACCGCCGATAAGGTTTATAAGCGCCGTAATGATCGAGATTATTGCGTCACCCTTTACGAACTTCGTAGCACCGTCCATTGCTCCGAAGAAGTCACTTTCACGCTGTACCTCGGCACGGCGTATCTTTGCTTCTTCATCGGTGATCGCACCTGTATTCAGGTCTGCGTCAATAGCCATCTGCTTACCGGGCATAGCGTCAAGGGTAAATCTTGCGGCAACCTCGGATACACGCTCAGAACCCTTGGTGATAACAAGGAAGTTAACTATTACTATGATTACAAATATGATAAATCCGACAATAGCGTCACCGCCCATTACGAATTCACCGAAGGTCTTTACGACCTCGCCTGCATAACCGCTTGAAAGTATTCCTCGTGTAGTAGATACGTTCAGCGACAGTCGGAAAACGGTCGTTAAAAGAAGTATTGTCGGGAATATCGAAAATTCAAGCGCCTTTTTTATGTACATCGTCATAAGGAGTATGACGAGAGAAAGTCCTATATTTATTATCAGCAGAAAATCCAGTACAGGTGTGGGCAGAGGAATGATAATTGCAAGTACGATAAAAATAACGAATACCGCAAAAACATTCGTCATCATCTTTTTTATCATTCGCACCGCTCCTTTCCTTGTTTTTCTCTGTCCCGGACTTTATTTGTCCGTTTTAATTATTTATAATCAATGCGAAATTCCGCACTACACTTTTCGCTTTTCGTAGGGGAGGGGCTCGCCCCTCCCGTTGCACCAAACCTATAATTCTCACAAACCTTGCAAAAGCAGAATAGTCTTAGTATATCACTATCACTATTGCAAAGCTCACACTATGCATTTTTAATATGTTTTCGGAAAAGAAATCCATTATCGGGAGAGGCAAGCAAGGCAAGGACGCCTTAAGCGTGTGTGTACAAAGTTTTGCACGACGCAAAACCATACAAACACACACAGCCCCTCCCCTACAAAAAATTATCAATGATTGTAACTTTCCTTATAGTTGTGCGACTTAAACACAGGTGGTATTTAAAGTGGTGCATTGTCGCCCCACCGATAACAACATCAACCCTTTAGAACAGCAAATTAACTACGGCTCACACCCACACTTTCAAATACCGCCGCAGGCGAACCACAATTATTCATCATTCATTATTCATTAAAACTTACCTACTGCCTCGGCGGCAACGTTTTATGCTGTTCCTCATAAACCATCGCCAGCACCTCTGCCACCGCAGTATAAAACTCCCTCGGAATCTCCTGCCCGATGTCAACCGCCTCATAAAGCCCTCTTGCGAGCGGACGGTTTTCGGTAATATATACATTATGCTCCTCAGCTACAGCAACGATCCTCAGTGCCAGTGCGTCAGTACCCTTTGCAACAACTACAGGCGCTTTATACGCTATCTTCCTGTCGTATTTCAGCGCTACCGCATAGTGCGTAGGGTTACGCACAACCACATCGGCTGACGGCACTTCCTGCATCATACGTTGCTGTGCCATTTCCTGCTGTTTACGCTTTATCTTGCCCTTTATCTGCGGGTCACCTTCGAGCTGTTTGTACTCGTCCTTGACCTCCTGCTTTGACATCTTGAGCTTTTTCTCAAACGACCACCACTGGAAAACATAGTCAGCCGCCGCCACGAATACAAGCATTATAAATATCGTGACGATCATGTTCATCGATGTTTCGCTGATATATGCAACAATCTTGATTACATCGGTATCTATCAGCTTTTTGAACTCGTTTATCCTGTCCATAACCTGAAAGTACAGGATAGCGACTACAACGATTATTTCAATAAGACCCTTTACAAGTCCTACAAGCGCCTGCATGGAGAACAAACGCTTGATTCCTGTGAAAGGATTCAGCCTGCTGAATTTCGGCTTCATCGCTTCCATACTGAACAGACCCCTTGTCTGAACGATCACGGGCAGTACACTGAGCGCAACTCCCACCGCCAGTATCGGACCTACAGTACATACGCAGATTATAGCCACTTTCCAGAATACGCTCATGGCAAATTCAATCGTGTCGCCCGTCTTATCCACAGATGACATCGACTGCTCCATGAAGTTTAAAAGCATCTGGAACATATAATTTCCGAATATCGCAAGAAATGCGAATATTCCCACCACGAAAACCGCAACCGCAACTTCCTTGCTTTGCAGTACCTCACCTTTTTTTCTGGTGTCCTTACGTTTTTTCGGGGTGGCTTTTTCGGTTTTTTCTTCGCCTGCCATTTACCCCTCCTAAGAACCCATCATGCCGAGAAGTCCGTACAGATTCTGCCACATATATCCCATCAGCTTTTCGATAAAATCCGACATAGGCTGAGCCATTATCAGTACCGCCGCAAGACCGATAAGCACCTTGAACTGAATGTTCAGCGCAAAGATATGTATTGTCGGCACAGCCTTCATAAGCACGCCAAGGCAAATTTCCGTTATAAATTCGATAGCTATGATCGGTGCGGCAAGCTTCACCGCAAGCGTCAGTACCGTTGAAAAGTACGTTACAAGCGCCCACGGCACGTCCGCCGTAAATCCCGAAAATCCTATCGGCAGTGTTTCATACGATATATGAAACAGCTTTATATATGACAAGTGTCCATTCGTCAGAAAAAAATAAAGAATGAACATATAGTAATAAACATTTGCAAAAAGCGGCATCGATACACCCGTTGCAGGGTCCATCGTCCTCGCCATAGAAAGACCCGTCTGATAGTCGATAAGCTCACCTGCGGAAATAGTCACCGTCAGTATGAGATTTACCATAAAGCCGAGTATAAGTCCCAGCCCTATCTCCTTCATCATATCAAACAGCATCATGAATACGCCCGTAGGCTCGTATTTTATATCGCCCATAGATGCGGCAAAAAGCACGGCGAGCGCAATCGTCGTACCCGCTCTCAGCCTTACGGGGAAATTTGAACGGTTGAATATCGGATTAAAGCTGAATATTCCCGATACCCTGCACATTATCAGCAGAAAACCGAGAAAGTTATTCAGTATCATATTCCATACATCGCTTAGCGTCATGTTACACCGACCGTAGCCATAAGCTCAAATATGTAGTTGAAAAACTCTATACAGCTGTTCATCATCCACGGACCGAACAGGAGCAGTACAATAGCCACAACTATGGCTTTCGGCGCAAACGAGAGCGTCTGCTCGTGTACCTGCGTTGCCGCCTGTAATATTGCTATGATAAGACCGATAACTACTGCGGCTATTAAAATAGGGAGCCCCAATTTAAGCGCAAGAACAAGCGCAGCGGTAAAAACCTCCATTGCTATATCCTGTGTCAAATCAAGCCCTCCCTTCACGGATTTATGTGACTGTCATAAGTAAAACTCTGAATTATAAATGCAGCCTGTACAGCCTGTGGTCGCTTTGATTTTCGGCATACCTGCATTTCTGCTTTACGCTCTGCACTGCCTCGCTACAAATTATACGAGTTTACGATCGTTCCAACCATCAACTGCCAGCCGTCAACAAGTACGAAAAGTATTATTTTGAACGGCAGAGAGATCATTGCGGGCGGTAACATCATCATACCCATTGCCATCAGCGTTGACGATACAACAAGGTCAATTACCAGGAACGGTATGAAAATCAGAAAGCCCATCTGGAACGCACGTTTCAGCTCGCTTACTATAAAAGCGGGAATGACTGTTTCAAAGCCAAGCTTCTCGCTGTAATTTTCAAGTGTTATATTATCGGTAGCCCCGTCTGTAATGTCGCTCATGCTCTGCCCTTTAAGGTCAAGGAAGAATTTCATGTCGTCATTTGTCGTCTGCTTTAACATAAAGGTCTTAAGCGGCTTTCCTGCGGCGTCCATTGCTTCTTCCATGGTTAATTCTCCTGCCGCATACGGCTGATATGCCGTTTCGTTTATCTCGGAGAATACGGGCCACATTATGAATATCGTAAGGAACAGCGACAGTCCAGTAAGCACCATGTTCGGCGGTGTGGACTGCGTCTGCATTGCCGTTCTCAGAAAGCTAAAGCAGATTATTATTCTCGCAAACGATGTCATCATCACGAGAAGCGACGGCGCAAGCGAAAGCACCGTTACAAGCAGTATTACTTCGAGCGACTGCGAGCCGTCAACACCGATAAGATCCTTCATCACCGATGAATCCGCCGATTCCGTACCGCCAGCCGCAGTACCCGACGTCGTATCGGTAATTGCAGATGTCGTACCTGTGTTACCTGCCGCATTATTATCCGCCGCAAAAGCGGTAACACTGCACAGCACCCCGATAAGGGCAACACATACCGTTAAAGACACGATAAAGCGGATAAAAATCCGCTTGTTGTCGATAAACATTTTTTTAAGCGCAAGACCAAAAGCTTTTGTCATTTCGACTCCGTGTTCCTCTCATCAGTATTTTTACTGTCACTATCGTTTCTTTGAGCGAGTGAAAGATCAAAACCGTCCTCCGTTTTATCATCGGAGCTGTCATTTTTCTTTCCCCGCATATTTTTTACGTTTTTGGCAAGTGCGTTGCTGAATGCGGCAAAAAAGCCCTCCTGCTTCTCACTTCCCTCAGGATAAAGCTCGGAAAGATATTCTTCCTCCGTAAGCGGCAGATCCTCGATCTTTTCTATCCTGCCTGCCGTAACGCCAAGCACCATGCACTTTCCTGCAACGCTCACGACTACTACCGACTTTTCACCGCCGAGCGAGGCACGGTCAAGAATTTTGAGCCGCTTTCCGCCGGTAGTCAGTATACCCTTGTTTACCTTTCTGAGTACCCAGAAGAACAGGAATATCAGCGCTATTACGCCGACAAGCGCACATACAAGCTGAACGATCGGTGGCATCAGTCAAGTATCTTCTTGACAGTCTGGAGTATTCTTTCTGCCTTGAAGGGCTTTACGATAAAGTCCAGAGCGCCGAGCTTGATAGCTTCCACAACCATAGCCTCCTGACCCATAGCACTGCACATTACGACCTTGGCAGCGGGATCCATAGCCTTGATCTCCTTAAGCGCCTCAATACCTGTCTTGTTGGGCATTGTGATGTCCATGATAACAAGGTCGGGCTTTTCAGCGGCATAAGTTGAAACAGCGATCTCGCCGTCAGCCGCCTCAAGTATATTTGTGTAGCCGTTTGTTGTCAGTGTGTTACGGATAAGCATACGCATAAATGCCGCATCGTCTACCAGTAATATCTTCTTGTCCATAAGTGTAAGGTTTCCTTTCGTATACCTGTTATATTTGAATGTTATTCGCCTTTGCCAAGGCTATCCATGAATTTCGATTTTACTATCTCGGTTATTCTTACCGCAAAGTTATCGTCGATAACCACAACATCGCCTCTTGCGATAAGGTTTCCGTTTACCATAACGTCAACAGGTGCGCCTGCCTGTCGTTCAAGCTCGATTATAGTACCCTGTGAAAACTCAAGTATATCCTTGATTTTCTTCTTTGTCGAGCCTATCTCAACGGAAATCTGGAGCGGTACGTCCATAAGGAGCTGTAAGTTCTCCTTTTGCTCCGAACCGAGCGGCGCTTCAAAGCTCTCAAACTGTGCAAGCTGAGCATTGCGGTAGTTTACCGCCGGCTGAGGTTGCATTACAGGCTGTACGGGCTGACCGTACATTGCGGGATTCATGCCGGGATTGGGATAACCGTAGTACCCCTGCTGTGCATACATATCCGGCATAGGCTGAGGTGTCGGTATTGAAGCGGTCTGTTGTACAGATGCCGTTTGAGCCATCTGCGGAGCTGTCTGCATTGCAGGCTGAGGAGCCGCTTGGACAGAAGCCGTCTGCTGGACTGGAGCTGCTTGCTGAGCAGGAGCGGGTTGCTGAACGGAAGCCGCCTGCTGAACAGGCTCAGGCTCTGCCGCAGGTGCGGAAGCTTCCGCACCGCCGAGTACCCTGTCTGCAAGCGTTGCCGCAAGCTCAATATCAAGCACCGATATAAATTCTGATTTTATAACGCCGTCAATGGTAAGGTCAAAGTTGATGGCGGCGACCATATCTGTCTGAGCGTAGTTCTGAAGATCTGCTATGTTTACTTCACTCAGAATATACGGAGTAGGAGTGGATATGTCTATGCCCATGCCGAGGAATTCCGCAAGAGCCGTTGACGATGCACCCATCATCTGGTTCATTACTTCGCTTACTGCGCTTATATTCAGTTCGTCGAACTCGAAGTCGGGAGATATAACGGGCGGCTTACCCATCAGCTGATTAAGTATCAGCTGTACATCGTCCTCCTTCAATATCATAAGGTTAGAACCCGAAAGGCCCTTTATGTATTCGATCTTAACGCATATCGCAGGCTCTAAACGGTCATAGTTAAGCTGTGACGCTTCTACAACGCTTACCTTCGGCGTAGTGATCCACACTTTGGCGTTGAGCAGCTCGGAAACTGCGGTTGCCGCACTTCCCATACTGATATTCATTATCTCGCCGATCGCATCGAGCTGCATATCCGACAGAGTGGTCAGTTTTCCCATTTGCCTTACCTCAATTCTTTAGTATATTATCAATCCTGAACGCTTTTTTACCATTCAGTGTACCGAGCTTTCCGTCAAACCAGGTGGTGCTTCCCACCTTAAGCTGTACGTTGTCGGTTATCGGCTTGTTCAGCGGTATTATATCGTTTACCTGTAAATTAAGCACATCTCTCAATGTGAGCTGTGTGTTGTCAAGCACTGCTGTAACGGTAAGCGCCGACTGTGAAAGCGTAGACATAAGGTTTTCCTTGCGCTCCGTTTCCTTTGTCGGACTGCCCGCCCTCTTACCTGAGCTGAACTTTGCCGAGAATTTCTTCATTATCTGATCCATAGTAATAGCGGACATACAGAACGATATTACGGATTTTGAATCGTTTATCGTTACTTCCATAGCGACAATGATCATCGTTTCATCAGCGTCTGCGGCTGATATAACTCTGGAGTTTGTCTCTATCGACTCAAGCGACGGTTTTGTATCCACATAGCCGTCCCACGCCTCCGACATAATCGAGGTGAAACGTTCAACTATTCCGCACATTACGTTTATTTCTATTTCCGTAAAATCTCTGTCGGCGTCCTGGTAAGAGCCCTTGCCTCCGAGCATACGGTCTATCATTGTAAAGGTGAGCGAATTTGAAAGCTGTAATACGGCGTTGCTCTCCTCAATATCGTCGTCTTCAATACCGAGATCAACTATACCCATTATGGTGTAGTCGGGCAGAGCGTTGCTGAACTCGAAATATTTCTGTTCCTCTATGGTCGCAAGAGAAACCTTGCAGTATAATCTTAACAGACCTGTTATGTAAGACGAAAGATGCCTTGAATAATTCTCAAATATTCTTTCAAGTATCTTTATCTGTTCTTTTGTAAACTTCTTGGGTGTACGGAAGTCGTACTCCTTTATTTCTTCCTTTTCTTCATGCGTATCAAGCGGAACGGAATCGCCTGCCAGTACGCTTGAAAGCATGGCATCTATTTGTTCTTGCGTAAGGGTATCAGCCAAAAAGTCGCCCCCTTTCTGTTTTTCTTTTTATTCCTGAGAAGTTGTTTCGTCAGGAGCGGATGTCAGTATGTCTGTAGGAATACCTGTGTAAGCAGGCTCGTACTTAGGTCCGGCTGTATTGGTGCTGTTATTTTCACCGTCTCCGGAGTTGTTTTCATACTTACTTTCCATGTTGTCTATTATTTCATTTACAACATCGCTGTTGACATTTGAGTTTGTGTCGTCGTTGCGCTCGTAAGGATCGGTGTTAGCGCCGTTCAGTCTGTATTCATACTTCAGAATATCGTCTATGACCGCCTGAGAAGTAGTGTCAAGCTGATTCCTTACTATCATGATCTCAACACGGCGGTTGGCGGCTCTGCCCTCTGCCGTTGTGTTGTCGGCTATGGGAGTATAGCACGCTTTTCCCTCTACAGTGAATTTCTCGCTGTCAATACAGCGGTTGTAATCCATGTATTTTACAACGCTTGACGCTCTTGCGGCTGAAAGATCCCAGTCATTTACATCGGATACAGCCTTTGCGGTGTGTCCCGATACCGAGCAGGATTTGATATACTTGTTGACTGCCTTTATGCCGGGCATGAACTTGTTGAGTATCTGCTTGCTCTCGTCTTTGAGAACTGCACTGTTGCCGTCAAACATTATCGTATTATTGAAACGGATAAAGATTCTTGTAGGAGTTTGTTCGATATAAATATACTGTCCTAATTCACTCTGCTCCGTAGTGGTTTTCAGATAGCTGTAAAGCTCATTGAAGTCCGAGGGAAGTCCCTCTGTTTTCTCGCTTGTCGTACCGCTGTTTTCCGTGTTCGGGGGAGATTCGGCGTTGCCGTTTGTTTCAGCGGCATTGTTTTTCGGCTGTTCGTCCATAACAAACGGGTTTACATAAGTACCGCTTGAAGTAAAGGACTGATATATGTACTGCCATTTTGTTTCATCTACCGATGATGCAGAATACAGCAACACGAAAAAGCACAGCAGAAGCGTAACCATGTCGGCATAGGTATCAAGCCAGTTGCCCTTTTCTTCACCGCCTCCCGATCTTCTCTTTGCCATTTCTCCACCGCCTTTCCTGCAATATGCTTAACCGATTTATTATAACACGATTTCCGTGTCCCGTCAAGGTAAAACCTCGGTCAGAACCGCTGTTTTACGCCGATGAAACAAATCAGTGCCGCAATATTCGTTTATATTATTTAACTGCGTATGATTACTTGCTTTCCTTCTTTTTGATGTCAGTCTGAGCAAGCATGAATTCAAGCTTTTCCTGTATAAGTCTGGGGTTTGAGCCTGCGGCTATAGACAGAACGCCTTCTTCAATTATCTGCATACAAAGAAGCTCCTGCTCATGGCTGTTTTTCAGCGATGACGCTATCGGGGCGAACAATACGTTTGAGAACAACGAGCCGTAGAACGTTGTGATAAGCGCTACCGCCATACCGCTTGACAGGTTGCTTGAGTCCTCGCCCATGCCCTTAAGCATGTTTACAAGTCCGACAAGAGTACCTAACATACCGAATGCAGGGAATACCGATATACCTTTTTCAAAGAAAAGTCTGCCTCTTTCGTGACGTTCACACATGAAGTCTATTGCGTCGTCGAGCATACCTCTTACCTTGTCTAAGTCGTTTGCGTCAACGATCAGCATAAGGCTTTCCTTAAGGAACGGATCTTCGCACTTGTTTGCGCTGTCCTCAAGGGAGATAAGACCCTTTGTTCTTGCTATCTTTGCAAATTCAACGATCTGATCTATGTAGCTCTGCGGATTGAACTTTTTCGGGAACAATGCCAGCTTTACGTATTTCGGCAGATTTTTCAGATATGAAACCGGGAACGAGGCTATAAGACAGCCTATAGTACCGCCGACTGTGATAGCAACCGAAGGTATATCTATGAACCAGTCGATCTGACCGCCGTTGTATATACCGTATATGACCAGAGCGAATGAAACGACCCAGCCTATGATGATTGTAATATTCAAAATAACTTCCTCCTGTAAAGGTTTATATAACACAGCGCAAGGCTGTAATATTCATAATTTATATGCTTCTTTCGGGGCGCTGACGTCTTAAGGACTGTCTGTACTCCTTGATAAGAGAAAGTATCTCGTTCATCGACTGCTCAACTATGTATGAATGTCCCGTGCTTGTGGTAATTACCGTATCCGGGTTTTCAGTCACTATTTCGATTAAGTCGGGATTAAGCATGAACTTTTCCCCGTTGAGCTTTGTAAGTACTATCATATATTCCCTTCCTTTGCGGACTGCTTCCGCATTGTAATTGCCGACGGCTGTCATAAGACAGCAGATACAGCGTTTTGATGATCGCTTTGCTTATAATATAACGGGCATTCCGGCGGAGCAAACGCTCCGCCTGCCCTTATAAACCTGAATTTCAATCGCAGACTTCACTGCGATTCTGCCAAATCCTTGGCTTTGTTGAACGCCTTGCTTATCTTAAACTCAACACGACGTTTCCTGCTTTTCGTAGGGGCGGCTCTGTGTACGCCAGCACGACCTTGCTTTCTGCAAAGTTCAGCACAACATTTCCTACCTTTCGTAGGGGAGGGGCTTGCCCCTCCAGTTGCACCGAACATTGCCATTTGCACAAACCTTGCAAAAGCAGTATAACCTTAGCTGAACACTATCACCCTTGCCTTTTAATGAACGCTTTGTTTGTTTTGCGTCTCTGCAATCGTGGTCGTTTGTGGTCGATGCGACCACTTGTAAGCATCCTTGCTTAAACTCTGGGCGTTCAACTTCGGGCATCCATGCCCGCCCTCGAAAAAGGGTGAGGTTCTGTTGCTGAGTCAAGCTCAGCCAACTATGGTGGGGATTGTGTGAGTAAAGAAGTTCTTAAGTAAATACTCCTATCAACTTCAATCCCCACAGTCTTGTCAACAGAACAAATTATTCTTGGCTACAGTTTGCTGTTTCGCATTTTGTTGACAAAGTACAAATACTTTGTTACCTTGTTGCCAATCCAGCTCCCCTTTTCCGAGGGGAGCCAAGAAGTGTTGGCTTAGTCGTTAAACCTCGCCAAGCACTATAACTCTTGCCTTAACAAACGCTCTGTTGGCTAAATTGCCAATTGCAACCCTTCAGAACAACGAACTTGCATTGCTCTGCACCCACGCCTTTTTAAATAACCGCCGCAGGCGCACAACAATTATTCATCATTCATTATTCATTAAGGCTCCGCCGCCACATTGCTGTTCCGCCGATAACGGAGGTTACGCCGCTATCAGACCTTTAGAACGGCGGAACTTGCCGTGCCCCACGGGCACTTAGCGCTTAAGGTTTACTATTTCTTCAAGCATCGTATCCGATGTTGTGATGATTCTTGAGTTAGCCTGGAAGCCTCTCTGAGTAATGATCATATCGGAGAATTCCTGCGATAAGTCAACGTTTGACATTTCAAGCGCACCCGATACTACGGAAGCAGAGCCGTTTTCACCTGCAATGTTTACCTGAGGCTCACCCGATGAAAGAGTTTCTCTCCAGTAAGAGCTGCCTACCTGCTCAAGACCGTTGGGGTTATCAAATGTTACAATATCGATTCTGCCGAGCATTATAATGCCGTGTACACTGTGTACACCGTAGATAGTGCCGTCCTCATTGATATATACGCTGTCAAGATCCTTGACTGTCTGAGTAGCCGCAACACGTCCGTCTGTCATCTTGATGTTGCCCAGAAGCTCAACCATATCCGAGAAGAAGTTGTTTGAACCGCCTGCAAGACCTACCTTGCCGTCCGTTGCAAGCAGTGTTTCGAGTGAGCCGTTGGCTGCGTCCCAGTCGGTGCTTGTAACTGTCAGCTGATACTTTTCGTTACTGCCTGCCGCTTTGTCAACAGCCGCCTGAATGTCAGCCAATGTAGCGCCGGGGCAAACGCTTATAGTAAGACCGTTGTCCGACCACTTTGCCGTTGTTTCCTCGGCATTCTTTGAGTATCTCAGATTGATGGTGTAATTGTTTGCATATTCACCCGGGTTCACTGTTGTGAATGTAAGAGATGCCTGCGTAGTGCCGTCGTCGAGCTTCATTGTGTTTGTAGCTACAGTGGCGGGAACATCTGCGGCAGGGGGAACGGTGTCAAGCTCAAAGTGGAGCGGAAGTACGCCGTCAATGCTTACACCGCCGTTTTCACACGCACGGGTAACTGCGTCCTCAAGGTCGTTGAGGTTGGTGTAGTCGTTCTTTTCGTTCAGCTGTACAACGAGCTTGTTGCCGCTCATGTAAGCGTAGTCGCTGTCGCCTGTCGTAAATCCGATAGAAATGTTTCCGTCGGGTGTGGCGGTATCGGCAGATACCGTAAGGGGATATGTGCTGCTCTTATATGTGATTGTCTTTGAGTAGTTAGCCTGGTTATCGAGTATTTCGGGAACTACAAACGTAATTCTGTTTGAAGATGCGTCAACGCCTGTGGCGTCACCGCTTACGCCGAGTACCATGTTACCGTTTGAGTCAACAAGGTTGCCTGCGTTATCAACGCTGAACACACCTGCTCTTGAATAGAAGATGTTGCCCGCTTCGTCCATTACCTGGAAAAATCCGTCGCCCGATAATGCACAGTCGTATACGCTGTCGGAATATGTAAAGCCGGACTGTCCCATTACCTGACCTATAGCGCCGAGCTTAGTACCGTAACCTACCTGTGAGGGGTTTACACCGCCCTGCATGGTCGAACCTGCCGAGCCGTTCTTCTTTGTCTGGTAGTATACCTCCTGGAATGTGGTTACGCTTGTTTTAAAGCCTGTTGTGTTTACGTTTGCGATGTTGTTACCTATAACATCCATCTTCTGCTGATGTGTCTTTAATCCTGACACGCCCTGAGAATAAAGATCTAACCATGATCTGTTCCTTTCTCCATTGTGCCGACCGTTTTACCCGTCTGTCAGTCGGGGCAAAAAATACTTCCTTTCGGTCCGGTATTACATAATTACGGTCGAATCAATGTTTGTAAAAATATTTCCTTTTAAGTCTTCCTGTGACATAGTTGTGATCACCGTGCGGTTTTTCACACTTACCACAAAAGCAGTCCTGTCTACGAGTACCAGAGTTTCGTTACTGCCCTTTTCTGCGGCTATTTCAATGCCGTCGTTAAGCCTTTGGAGCATATCCGAATCAAGTATCTCAATATTTCTGCTTTCTATACGCTTCATTGCGTGTTTTGAAAAGCCTACCGCCGAGTTTCTTGCTTCAAGCTCATTCTGCAAAGCCTCAGCAAACGTTCCGCCCGACTGCGTATTTGCGGCTTTTTCAGCATTCCCTGCTTTTGCGGTGTTAACGTTGCCTGTCGAAATCTGTAGATTCCGTAGCTTCAGTTCATTTATCAACATAACACTGCCGCCTTTTGTTATTCGTTGTTGCCCTCCGCATTGTCCGCCGAGGAATTTCCGTTGTTGTCAGCCGCATTATCACTGCTTTCGCTGACGTGTACTATCTCGTCAATTGAATAGAGATAATTGTCAATCACGATCTTAGCGTCGCCGTCCTGCATCTCTGCCGACTCGACCTTGCCCTTTGCGTAGTAGTATTTGCCGTCTTCGCCGAGTATCTTTACCATTACTTCCTTGCCGACGTAGTTCAGCGCCTCGGTCATTGTATGTAATGTACCCCTGTTTTCCGTATCGTTTATCGCCTTTATAGCCGATAATTCATACTGCTTTCCGTCAACTACTATCTTTACACTGCTTCCGCTGATGTTTACTCCGGTGCATACGCCCGATAAAAACGCTCCGTCGTCCGCCTGTGCATTCATTGTAAGCGTCTTGCCTACAAGTCCTGCCGCATAGTTCGACATACTGTATTTCAGATTGTCCTGCTGTGCCTGTAACGCCGTGAACTGTGCCATCTGTGACACGAACTCGGTATTTGATGTAGGCTCAAGCGGGTCCTGATTGCTCATTTCCGCCATAAGCAGGTTGAAAAAGGTATCCGTGCTTATCGTATCGTTCTTGCCCGAATTTTTGAAAAGCTCCTTATACTTTTCGTGATTTGACTGTACACTCTGAAGACCTGATAAATCTGCCATCTGTTATCCTTTCTTGTCGGTTGGTATCAGTCCATCGCCTGTATCTCCCCAAGCAGACTGTCAAAATCGTCCGTGTCATTGTTCTGATGACCGCCCGACTGCTGTCTGTAAGGGTTCTTACTGCTGCCGTCAAAATCTCTCTGGAATAATTCCGCCTGCGAGGTCTCTACCTTGTACGAGGTAAGCTCTACATCGTCGTTTTTCAGTGCGTAAGCAAGCTGTTCCGATTTCGCCTGTAAAAGCTCCTTGGCTGCCTGCGTTTCGGTAAGTATCTCTACCGTAAGCTTTCCGCTCTCGTTTACCATGCGTACCGTGATCTTGCCGAGCGTTTCGGGTGTCAGTACCACTGTAAGCGTACTCTTGCCGTTTGCCTTAGGTGCGTGTTCGCTCACAAAGCTTGCCATGTCGCTTATCGGTACTCTTACCGTATGCGCTGTCTGCTCATCGCCGTCAAAACGGCTTTCCGTTCTTGCAAATACGTCTGCGCTCCTTGCACCCATGTCGTTCACCGTATTCTTGTCGGTTACCTTCTGCTGTGCTTCAAGGTCGCTGTCGGATTTTGCAATTTCATTACCCTTGGTAATTTCCTTAAGCTCGTCGCTCTTGACCTCAATGTTACGCTTTGCATAAGCTATTACGGGTGTGCTTTCCGCTTCGGCGGTCGCCTCCTGCGTTACCGTAACGTCAGGATCATCAGTTGTCTTTTCATAGGATCTGACCTGTACGTCCTTTGTCAGGCTGACATTCACATTCTGCCGTGCGGTTTCCGGCTCTGCCTTAACGACCGTATCCGTTCCATTGAACGGTACTTTAGCATTGTCATTTGAAGCACGGCTTTTTTCGGTTACGCTTTCGCCTGTCGGAATATCAACGATGTTCTTTTCATCAACCGTTGAAGCTTTGCTTTCGTCAGTAACCGTTTCAGCAATTTTTACATTATCCGCAAAATCGTTTTTTGAAGCATTTTCTGTAACAATTTCACTGTTTTGTAAAATTTCTCCCACTTCGGTGCCTGTTGCAACAAAATCAGCCATTTTTACGGCATTATCCGTCAAATCTGCAACATCTGCCGCAAATTCGGTTTTTGCGACCTCTGCACCTTCGTTACCTGTCAGTATCAGCATAAGCTCCGCATTGTCGACCTGCGGAATATCGGCGGAATATTGCGCCATAGCTCCTTGCATATACCCTGCAAGCTCAGCCGTTTTCAACAGCTCCTTAAGCTCCTGCGCATTCTGTTCAAGCTCAGTCAGATCGCTTAGCATCTCGCCTGCCTGCATATCCGCGTTGTCGCTTTCCATGCGCACTGCCGAGTTCATATTGCACTGCTGACCGCTTGTTACCATTGCACCCAGCGTATCGGAGAAACCACCCGTAGAACTGCTGCCTGAGCTGTTTTGCGGGTTTCCTGCGGAGATCGTGGCGGCATTGCCCGCAAACGTCATAGCAACGCTTGCAGGCAATACTGCTGTCTCATTCATCATATCTCACCCCCTTTCAGTGCTTCAGTGCTATTGATTGCCGCAGTGAATATATCACTTACGACAACTTTTATATATTTAACGGGTTTTAACAGTTAAATTTTATGAAAATTGCACAGCTTTCCACCTTGTATTGTATCACAGTTCGAGCGATATGTCAACAATTTACTGTGCTGTGCCGCCGTTCGATGAGCCGTTTGTGACGAATTCCTCAATGATCTGCTCCTGCTCCTTCTGAGCGGCGTATCTGTACTCCTCAAGCTGTTTTTCCTCCAGCTTTTCAAGCTTGGAAACCTCTTTCGTAGCCTCGATCACCTTTTGCAGCTGATTCTCGATTTCTTCACGCTTCTGCTCCATGCGCCCTTTTATACGGTATATATCCTGCTGTAAGGACGACACATATTTCTTGTGGAGCGACAGCCGCATAGCGGTAGTTCCGCCCTGCACGAGCTGATTGAGCTTGTCTATGCTCTGCTCGTACTCAGCCGTCTTTGCGTCAAGCTCTCCCTGCATTTCCGCAAGCTCAGCTCTCAGCCTGCCGAGTACCGATTTCTCGCTGTCAAGCACCTGATCGTTGTACTTTTTCAGCGATTGCAACGTAAAATTAAACTTCTTCATATCGCATTGTTATCAGGAAACCGCCGCCTTAAGCAGCTTTATCGTGTCCTCCATTGAGAATGACTCATACATTCCCTGCATAAGGAAGTCGTTTATCTTGTCTATCTTCTTTATTGCCTCGTCCAAAGCGGGGTTTGTACCCTTTTTATAAGCGCCGATAGAAATCAGGTCGGCATTGTTATTGTAAAGAGCAAGCAGGTTTCTGAGCTTTCCCGCCGCTTTTTTATGCTCAGGATCGGCTATCGCCGACATAAGTCGGGATATGCTCGGCAGTATGTCTATTGCGGGATAGTGGTTCTGCGCCGCTATCTTACGGCTGAGGATTATATGTCCGTCAATGATACCTCTTACGGTATCGGATATAGGCTCGTTGGTATCGTCGCCCTCTACAAGCACGGCATATATACCCGTGATACTGCCCTTTTCAAAGTTGCCCGCTCTTTCAAGAAGCTTCGGCATTGCGGCATATATTGACGGGGTGTAGCCTCTTGCTACGGGCGGCTCGCCTGTCGATAAGCCTATCTCACGCTGTGCCATCGCAAAACGTGTCAGATTGTCCATCATCAGCAGTACGTCCTTACCCTGAGCGCAGAAGTACTCGGCTATTGCCGTTGCCGTCATAGGACATTTGTTTCTCATCATGGCAGGCTGATCCGATGTGGCAACTACCACCACCGAACGTGCCATACCTTCTTCTCCGAGGTCGTTTTCTATAAACTCTCTTACCTCTCTGCCTCGCTCGCCTACGAGCGCTATAACATTGAGGTCAGCCTTTACCTTTCGGGCTATCATACCCATAAGCGTGGATTTACCGACGCCTGAGCCTGCAAAGATACCCATTCTCTGCCCCTTGCCCATTGTAAGGATCCCGTCTATCGCCTTTACGCCAAGCTCTATCGGCTCGTGTATTTTCGGGCGGGTGAGCGGATTTACGGACACTCCCGCTATCGGCACCTCGTCTGTATATTCCACCGGATCGCCGCCGTCAAGCGGATTTCCCAGTGCATCTATTATTCTTCCCACCAGCTTATCGCTGACTCTTACATTCAGCTTGTCGCCTGTGTTGTCAACTATACTTCCCGGACCTATTCCCTCAAGGTCGGTGTATGGCATAAGCAGTACCTTATGTTCGTTGAAGCCGACCACCTCGGCAGGGATATGCGACTTCATGTCCTTTGTGTAGATACGGCACACATCGCCGATACTGCACAGCGGACCGCTCGCCTCGATCGTCATTCCGACTATCTTTTCAATTTTACCCAGATACTTATATGTATCGGTAGTCCTGAGTTCTGTCAGAAATCCGCCGAGATCCATGTTAAAGGTCCTTTCAATAAGGGTAATTATTCGCTTGCTTTTTCTGCATCTTCGCTGTCTGAAACGGTCTCGGCAGTCTGTTCTTCCTGCTCCTTAGCCTTTTTCCTTGACGGCGCTCTGCGGTATTTTCCTCTGCCAAGCTCCTCTATCATTTTGAGCTGTGTCGATATACCCGCATCGGTTATCTCACTGCCGTTATCTATAATAACTGTACCGCTCGGTGCGTCTTTAAGCACCTCTACTTCTACATTCTTCACATTGGTGAACAGCTTTTTGAAATAGTCGGTATCCGCCGCCATTTCCTCGCTGACGTCGGTCTTTGATAGGGTCAGCTTGACATATTCACTGCCGCGGAAGCTCTTTCCCGCTTCCTTTATGGTTTTCTTGATAACCGCCTTGTCCTTCTGACCGAGAGAGTTCAGCGTAATGCGGTTTACTATCTCCATTACCGTGTCGAATATTTCGACCTCATAGTTGTCGAAAAGCTCCGCCCTGTCGCTTACGATCTGTTCGCTGAGCTTTTTAAGCTCAGAAAGCATATCACGGCACTTGTCAAGTCCTGCGGCAAAGCCGTCCTCGTGGCCTTTTGCAAAGCCGTCTGCCTTGCTTTTTTCAAAGATAGCCTCAGCCTGCGCCTTGGCTTTAGCCGCATAGTCCTGCGCCTGTTTCTCGGTATCCGCAAGAATTTTCTGCGCACGCTCACGGGCATCGGCAAGCGCCTTTTCGCCCTCGGCTCGGTAATAGCTTGTTATCTTTTCTTTTTCCTGTTCAAGCTCCTGCCTGTGCCTTGCCGATATTTCGTCGGCTTCCGCAGTATTTTCTGCGGTGACAGCCGCTTCCTCGGTATCCTGCGGAGGATTTTCCTGTACGGCAGGCTTTACCTTTATTGAATTGTCAATTACGACAGTATCGGTTGCAGACTGAACGGGATAATAATAGCCTCTGCCTGCCTTGAATACGCCTGCCAAAATATATTCCTCGCTTTCGTGTTATGCGATAATCTCGTCTTCCTTGCCGCCCTTGGAGATGATGAGCGTACCCTCGTCCTCCAGTCTGCGTATGATTGATACAATTCTCTGCTGAGCCTCCTCAACGTCACGCATACGGACATTGTGCAGATATTCAACGTCGGTCTGTACGCTTTCACGCATACGGGTAGACATATTTGCATAGATACACTCTGCAACCTCGGGAGTAGAGCCCTTGATAGCAACAGCGAGATCCTTTGAATCGACCTCGGGTATAAACGCCTGTATAGCCATATTGTCGAGTGTGACAATATCCTCGAATACGAACATCTTTGAACGTATGTCGTCCGCAAGCTTCGGGTCTCTCAGCGTCAGCTCGTCGAATATGTACTTCTCTGTTGCACGGTCAACATTGTTCATGACTTCTGCAACATAATCTATGCCGCCGACCTCTGTACTGTCGGCTGTAACAAGGTTATCAAACTTCTTTTCAAGCGTGCGTTCGATAGATTTTACAACATCGGGCGATGCTCTGTCCATCTTTGCCATACGCTCTACAACGTCTATTCTTGTTTTCTTCGGCAGTTCGCTGAGTATTGCCGATGCCTGATCGCTTCTTGCGTAAGAGAGTATCAGCGCAATAGTCTGCGGATGCTCGTTCTGCACCATCGCAAGCAGGTTCTTGTAATCTGCCTTGCGGACAAATGCGAATGCCTTCGTCTGGAACTGTTTTGTTATTTTTTCAAACAGAGCTTGTGCGGTTTGCGGTCCGAATGCCTTTTCAAGCACGTCACGGGCATACTCCACACCGCCCTCGGAAATTACCTTCTGGGTAAGACAAAGCTCGTAAAATTCATTGAGAACACCGTCTACAACATCCATCGGATAGTAGTTCATTCTTGCTATTTCAAGCGTTATCTGCTCTACCTCCTCGTCGGAGAAATGCTTGAATACCTCAGAAGCATTCTCTGTACCGATAGAGCTTATGATTATCGCCGCTTTCTGGGCGTTGGTAAGTGCCTCCATATATATCCTTCCTTTATATCACAGCCGGATGTACCGTCAGTCGCCGTTTCTCATCATAGAGCGTATGAGCTGAGCCACAACGTCGGGATTTGTGTGGGAGAAATCCTTGATCTCCTTTTTGAGAACAGCGCTCTTTGATTCGTCGTCATAATCGTCAAGGTGCTGAATATTGAATTCTTCGTCCGGCTGAGGCTGAGGCTCGAAGCTGAGAGCGGCTGATTCCTGCGCCGCCGCAGCCTGTGCTGCCGCCGCCTTTGCCCTTGCTCTTGCACGTCTTTTCTTCTTTGCGTTGCTTGTAAGTATCGCAACGATGAGAAGCGCAACAACAAGAAGTCCGAGCAGAAGTATGATGTAAACCGTCCAGTCAACACTGCCGCCTCTGTTGATCGTGTTGCCGTTGCCGTTTGTACCGTTGTTTCCGTTTATAACGAACGGATAGTTTGCAACAGTGACATTAGCAACATCTGCGCCTATGGCAAACGCAACTACTTCACGGAGCTGTTCTTTATCGGCTTCAAGCATATTCACCTGGTCGACGGTAACTGCCGCTGTTATTCTGTCTACCGAATAACCGTTCTTTTCAAGCTGTCTTATTTCGGTATTTACAAGACGCTTTACCGTAATGCTGTTCTGATAGTAATATTCGTTATCGCCGTCACCCGTGATAGTGGGATAGTTCGGTGAAATATCGCTGTTGCTTGTTGTGCCTACAACGCCGGACAGCGAACCGATACCACCCCAGCCCTCGTTCTTGGTCGAGCTTTCTATCATGCCGCCCGATGTGCCGTCCTCGGCTATTGACGGTGTGTATATAGTGTATTCTGATTTTGAGTTATCGTAATTCAGCGTTACGTTTACGTTTATCGTATAATCCTTATACAGCTTTTTCAGCGTATCGTTGAGCTGGCTTTTGAGCAGGTTCTGCATCTGCTCCTGGAAGTTCAGACGTGACTGATAAAGCACGTCCTCCTCAACGGTTGTGCTTTCGCCGGTCAGGAGCTTTCCGTCCGTATCAAGTATCGAGATATTGTCACGTTCAAGTCCGGGTAAAGAATTCAGCACCAGTGCGTAGATACCCTCCACCTGATCACTTGTAAGCTGTGCGTCCTTCTTTAAATCAAGCTTGACGCTTACTCTCGGATCCTCGCTGTTTGTCGAAATAACATAGTTGTTGTTTTCGGGCATTGTTATAATGACATAAGAATCCTTGACCGCACTTATAGTGTTGATCGCTTTCATAAGATGCGTCTGTAACTGCTGTATCTGGAGTACCTTCTTTTCCGTATCGGTAGACCATATACCTATGCCGTTGTTCCATACGTCAAAGTTGAACGTTGACTTGGGATAACCCTGGATACTCAGCTGCATTCTTACATTGTCAGCCTGATCGCTCGGCACTGAGATACTGCCGTCCGTACCCATTTTGACATCGGTTATGCCCAGATCGTTGATAGCGGAAACCACCTGCGAGCTTTCTTCGCTGTCAAGCCCCGTATAAATTGCCGTATAGCCTTTTTGATTGAGTACTATCGCAAGTACTATTGCGGCAACTATGACTACAGAAATTGCCGTTATAATAAATATCCGCAGATTTTTTGCAATCGAGTTCCATTTGTTCCTGAACCCGTTCCAGAATGCGGAAAGCTTGTCCTTCATCTATATATGTATCCTTCCCTTGAAGTATAAATCAGACGGTCATACGCATGATTTCATTGTATGCGTCAACAGCCTTATTCTTGACAGTAACAAGAAGATCAACGGCGGTAGCCGCTTTTTCAAGATTTACCTGTATCTGTGCAAGGTCATCAACATCGCCGAGCATAAGGTCGATTGAATCCTGCTGTACCTGTGCGTCGGTTTCCTTGACGTTGTTTACAAGCGACTCGAAAATATCAAAGAAGGTAGCGTCGCCCTCGTTATTGCTTTCAGTCTGCTTTTTCTGATTTACCGTTTCCATAGGGGTGATACTGCTTGTAAGCGGTACTATAAACATCTATATCAGTTCCTTTCGGGTATCTTAGTTATTTCCTATACTGAGTGCGGTCTGCGCCATTGATTTCACGGCGTTCAAAACTGCAAGGTTTGCTTCATACGAGCGTGTTGCCGCCAAAGCGTCCATTTCTTCCTCTGCAACGTCTACATTCGGAAGATAATAATATCCGTTTTCGTCTGCGTCAGGGTGTGTAGGATCGTACACGGGCGTGAGCGGTGTTTCGTCTTCCACTATCTCGGTAACAAGCACGCCCTTGTTTTTGGTTGCCGATACCGTGTTTGCGGGGATACCGCCTGCAATTTTCTCTTTTCTCTTTGCTATCGTTTCCTCAAGCACAGAGTTGAAGCCCTTGTTTTCGCTGAACAGTACAACCTGTCTTCTGTAGGGCGTACCGTCCTCTGTTCTGGTGGTTTTTGCGTTCGCAACGTTCTGCGAAATTACATCAAGTCGCAGTCTTTCGGCTGCCATACCCGATGCGGCGATATTAAGCGAGCTTAAAAATGCCATGCAAAAAACTCCTTTCTGTATCTAAAAAGTGCGTAGAAATCCTTTTCCCTGTGATATATCCTTATATTTATGCAAAGTCCAGTTTATTAAGCCTTTGCTGTAATTACGTCGTTTTCATTGCCGAGCGGAGCCTTGTAAATTCCCCGTTCATCTGGTTTTTCAGAGCCTGATAGTGAAGCTGTACCTTTGCAAGCTCGTTTGACTGCGAATCAACATCTACGTTATTGCCGTCAGGCTGTGTGCTGGTAATATCGTCTTCATATACTCTTGTCGCAAGCTCGACCTGCTTTGAGCCTTCCTTGGCCTTGCCGCCGATAACGCTTGTGTTTTCCATTCTGTCCTTGAGGATCGCATAAAAATCAAGATATTTGCAGTTATAGCCGGGCGTATCCTGATTTGCGATGTTCTGCGAAATGATCTGCTGCTTCTGCCACAGCACCGAAAGTCCCTGCTCGGTAATGCGGAAAGCGTTTGTGTTGAAAAGTGCCATATATCCTCCTTTTCAAGCTCAGGGTCGTTGCGGAATTGTCCCTCACAGTTTGCAAGCTGAACAATCTCCGTATTTTGTATCCTTGCGTAACATAGTTACAATATGTAGAAAAACATATCGGTTAATGTAAATTTTACATGGTTTTTGATGCTATTTTAACAAAATTTTGCTATAGTTTCAACAGCTCAATTGTATATTATACAACATTTTACGCCGATTTGCAAGGCTGGTAGGAAAAATCTGTTGAATTTTGTACATTTCTCTAAAAGCGACACCGAACGATATGTAACAGCTGTGTTTTTTCGTCAGTCTGCACAACTGAACACGATCACCACTTTCTGTCGAATGTCGGAAGCTCGGTGTAGGTTCGGAGTCTTGTCTGTCTGTAGACCGTTTTGGTCCTCGGGCGCATAACAGGTCTTGCTGTTGGAATATTCTTCTTTTCGTTTTGCATAATATATCTTTTTTGTGCTATTGCACAGTGCCTGAATATCGTTTTCTGTCTTAAAAAGCATGACGGAAGCGTGATTTCGGTCAGCTTTGTAAATCCGTTCTCATTAAGCCACCAGTTGTCGAATTGCGGCTTGCCCCGTTTTATATGATAGCCGAGCCTGTCGGAGTCGCCCTCATAGTATCTTATCTTCCCCTTGAATGAAAGTCTGCCGTTTTTCATCGAAAGCTTCATGCCGTCATACGGGATTATCCACAGCTTTCTTTGTATTCCGCCCGTATCCGCCGCTATTCTTCCGCCGTATCTGCTTAGAATTGCAGACGATTTCTGTATCTCGAAATATGTGCTTCTCGTAACACGCCTTGCCCGTGTTTCGCATATAAAAAACGCCAGAAAGGTGACCGCTATCCATACGGCTGTGCAGGCGGCGGGAATCAGAAGTCTTATGATAACAAAGCCGCTGTCCCTCCAGTGTCTGGTCTGTACGATAAGCGAGATAAAGCAGAGGAGTGCGGGCAGCGCAAGCACAGCGCCTGTCGCCACGCTTATCTTTTTGCATATATCACGGTATTTCGATGTGTCGGCATGGAAGAAATTCTGCATAAATCTACGGATCGAGATCCGTATAACTCCCTCCTTTACGACAAACTTCTGCTTATACTAATTATATTATAGCCGCCTTACAAAAGTCAACGAACTTTTCTTAATTAAAATGTATAAAAACAGCACGCACTTTTTAAACAATTCGCAGAATTTTTAAAAGTCGACGAAAAAACTGCCGATTTTGCTTGATTTATTGTTCAATTTATTGTATACTTAATGATAAATGATAATATAGGCGTGTTGGGTGCGGCGTTTTGAGCCATTTCCCCGTGTCTTGTGGAAAGGGGAGTTGTGGTTTTTGGGCTACAAGAAAGAAGAATTTACTTCTTTTGAGATAACCTCACTTGACGGTGAGCGTCTGATGTACACAGAGAGCAACTTCGACTTTCCGAAAATGTACGACATGAACGATAATCTTATCGACAATATGCTGATGATAAAGGGGCGCAGACTTCCCGAAATCAATACATCGGAATATGTTTATGTTATCGCCCGTATGCGTGACGGCGACAGGTACAGATATAAAACGAACATATCGGTATCCACCGACCGCCAGCTTAACGTGATATTAAGACCCGATAAGGCTGAATTGCTTGAGGAGCGCAGACGGTATTTCAAGATAAAAACCAATGAACGAGCCTTTATTACGCTGAGAGCCCAGGACGGCGACGATAAGCCGACACCGCTTGAGCCTCCTGCGGAAATATACATAAAGGATATAAACGTGGGCGGCGTGTTTTTTATATGCACGGATACACGCAGGCATTTTGCCAAAGGCGACAAATTGATTATCATAAGCAATTTGTCGGGTTCAAGGCTTGTGCTTAACGCCGAGGTGCTGAGAGAGCAGGCTATAGAAGCACAGGAAACCGACATCGGTTACGGCTGCCGCTTCATCGGCGTTTCCCATTCTCAGGAAGAAATGATTTCCAGATATATTTACAAGTTGCAATTTGAAATGTTACAGAAGGAACGGGAAAAACGCGACCAGTATTAATGATACAGATAAGTTATAATAGCTTTGGAGGTTATATATTATGCAGTCATTAAAAATAAAAACGACTTTACGCATACTCACGACCGCTTTTGCGGTGATACCTATGCTGATAGTCGGCATAGTGGGGTATTTCAGTATGACGGGCTTCGCCGCAAACTCGGCGAGCCAGTTTGCTAAAGCGGCGGGATCGGCTCAGCAGGAGATTATAAATCAGTATCTGAACGAGTGTATATTCGATGTTGCGTATCTTTCGTTTGACAAATCGGCAGGAGTGCTTGCGTCAAGCGGACAAGGTGACAGTGCAAAATCAAAGCTGTCGCTTCTTGCTGAAAATATCGCATACAGGAACAGCGGCTTCAAAAACCTTGTTATCACAGACGCTTCCGGCAACATCGTATATGAGTATGAGGAGTTCCAGGGCATGAAGGAAAGCTTCTTCGGCTTTGAGGAGCTTGAAAACTACTCTGAGGGTTCAATAAAGATTTCAAACATCTACATGAACAACGAAGATTACGAAACAAGCGTATTCTATGTAGCAAGAAGCATAGATAAGGACGGACTTAACAACATCGACGGCTTTGCAATCGAGGTTGTTGATCTTTCAAAGATAACCGAGATCCTTTCAAAATCAACATACG
>CAVJKI010000001.1:4801-36938 GCA_963649995.1 Sodaliphilus sp. | reverse complement strand
ATAATCGTGTCACCCTCATTGCATATCTCCTTGGTTACTACTTCAATGGCCTGCTGTGCGCCCGATGTAATAACAACGTCTTCGTCATTCTCGTCAAACATACCCTTTTTCTTAAGGTCTGCCTTTATCCAGTTACGAAGCGGTGTATAGCCCTCTGTGATTGAATACTGTAGGGCATCTATGGGCGTATTTGTAAGTATCTCGTTTGTTATACGGGCGATCTCCTCTGTGGGGAAAGCCTCAGGAGCAGGATTACCTGCCGCAAAGCTGATTACCTCAGGATCTGCCGTAAATTTAAGTATCTCTCTTATTGCTGATGGCTGCAATGTCTGTACTCTGTATGAAAATGCGTTCATATTTATATATGGTCTTACCGCCGCATAAACGGTATGACCTTTCCTCCTTGCATTTATTTTGTAATGGGTGAGCGGCATATTGGGACTGCCGCTGTTACAATAGTTTTATTCTATCACACATTTAAGCGGATTGCAAGATTTTTTATAATTTATGGCACTTTAACGCTGTTTTCACATAGCAGAAAAACAAATTTATCTGAAAAAATTTATTTTTACTTAAATTTCGGCGAAATCGGTTGACTTTTGGTAACTTTAGTTTTATAATTTAAGTAACGGCTTTTTGCCGAATAATTCTAATTGCGGAATGTTTGAATACTATTCGGAGGTAAAAAACAATGGCTTTTTGCAACAAATGCGGAAATCAGCTCCCCGACGGAGCAAACAACTGCCCCAGCTGCGGCACTCCCGTAGGCGGCACACAGAACGCACAGAACTTCGTTAACAACATGATGAACACAAACGACACAACATCTCAGTTCGACCCCCAGGACATTGCAAACAACAAGGGTATGTCGGTACTCGCTTACATCGGTATCCTGTTCCTTATCCCCCTGCTCGCTTGTCCTAACTCAAGATTCGCACGCTTTCACACAAACCAGGGTCTGGTACTTTTCCTGCTCGGTTTAGCCGGTTCTGTAGTAACAGGTACTATCACTATAATTCCTTTTATAGGCTGGGTTTTAGGCCCTATCTTAGGTGTTGCGGTATCTATATTTGAGCTTGTACTTATGATTATGGGTATTATCAATGCCGCTCAGGGTCAGGCTAAGGAGCTTCCCCTTATAGGCAAGATTTCACTTATCAAGTAATTTAGTGTATCAGATATGCTTTACCCCCGTGCTTACGGCACGGGGGTATTTTACTGTAAAAGCAACTCCGCTGTAACGAGGTTACAGCGGAGTTGCTTTTTAGTTATTCTTTGAAAGCCATATACTTGCTACGTCAAGAGCTTCGTAAAGACTGCCTCTTTCGCTTGTCTTTGTGATTATCTCGGTAGCAGGGGTTTTCGGGTCGGTTGACATAAGCTGAACTCTTGTTTTGTCAGCTATTTCAAGATCCTTGACCTTGTGGGTGGATAATACAGTCAGCATGGCAACGTATTTGTCTGACATATTGCCATAATAGATGGTGTTGTCTTTCCTTACAAGAGGAAGACCTTTATAGGTGAAAAATTCCTGCTCTGTCATAATAACCTCCACCGTCGCACTAACGGTCAGTATGTGACGGACAGATCCCGTGCATGATTTAAGATCCGCCCCCTATCGTCACATTACATTAAAATGCCTTTCGGCATCAGAATTCTGATACAATATCGCCGCCGTTAAGGAGCGCATTGAGATTTTCAACAAGTCTTGTTGCATAAATCTGTCTTACCTTATAACGCACATCACCGTTTACAACGATAATGCAGGTTCTGTCGCTTTCGCTTGAGTAGAACTCTATCACATCGTTCTCCTTGCCTTCTTCACGGTGGTCGTATGTTACGCCTGCGATAAATTTGTTATCATCGGTCAGGTCGTCAAGATAAATCTGCTCTGCGTAAGCTGAAAGCAGATACTGATAGAAGGTCTTGAACTTCGACGCATCAATTTCCTTACCGTCATAGGTAAAGCTTGACTCGTCCGCATCGCCTGTTATAGTGAAGTCGTATGCCTTTCTGTCGCTGTCATAGATAGTTACACCGTCAAGATAGTAGATATAAGGTGTAAGGAACAGCTTGTAAAGTATACTTTCGGGCGTTACCGTAAGCCACGGCAGGCTGTCGGGTGAGAACACATAAATTGCGTCCTTGTCGGAGAGCATACCGTAGTAGCCCGTGACAGTTCTGATTTCCTCGCCTGTTTCTTCGTTCTTTGTCACTGTATATACAGCCGAACCTATCGTCAGCTTAGTAACCGTATCCTCATTGCTTACCATGGTAACAGTACAGTAGGGGGCGTCAAGACCTGCCTGCTTTTTCTGCTCATCTGTGGGAGATACCGCAAATACGTCAGATGCCGATATTGCATATAAGCCGTAGATAACGTTCTTGTCAAGCTCATCGTCTGCAAGTATACCGTTGTGGCTTGACATTTCATAAGCTACATAGGTTGACGAGAACTCCTTTTCCGTTTCTTCGGGAAGCTTGTCGAGAACAATGTCCTTTTCAAGATCCTTGCGCTGAATACGCACTCTGTTCACCGTATCGTTTTCGGAATCGTATGAAGCGATAAGCGTTGATGTGTTTACATAGGATAATTCGGTTTTCATAGCAAAGCTTACGCCTGAATTTGCTACAAGGTATACGGTGTTGCTCTTATCGGTCTTTACATACCATGAGTTTTCACCCTCATACTTGATACCGACAAGACAGGTAATATCCTCAGCCTTGTTATCCTTGAATGTCATTTTTACCGTTGCAGTAGGGTTATCAAAGCCGTACTTTGCAAGATCGTCGGCATTTTCTTCAACTATCTGCTTTGCGCTTATTCCTCCGGCACTGCTCATGGCCGTTGAATATGAGCTGCTGTTTGCAAGCGCTTCGGGAATGGAATCAATGCCCCACTTTTCTTTGCCCAGACGGTTGATCGTATATTCTCCGCTTTCGTTTTTGATAGTGAGAGTGGAAATATCGTCTGTCTGGTAATCTGTGATGCTTACCTTTGAATCGCTCGATGTATCCGAGCTTTCGGTGTCGGAAGCGGGCTGTGTCAGCACAAGTGCGAGCGTTGCCGCACCAAGTACTGCCAAACCTACAACCGAGCCGATTATTATTTTAGTGTTTTTCTTCATTGCTTACCTTTCACTTACTTATGCAGACGCTTTACCCAAATAACGATACCGAACGCTATCAGTATCAGGGGCAGAACGATTACAAATCCGATAACAAGACCGTTCTTCTGAGCGTCTGTTATCTCAAATGTCGTTGTATTGTAAGACTTGGGAGTAAGCGTGATTCCTTCTTCCTTGTCACAGCTTACATTGAATATGTTCATGATAAGCTGAGAGTTGTTTACAGACGCAGTCTGTAAGAAGGATGTATTGAGGAATTCCATACCGCCTATTGCAACTATGCGGCTTGTATACGGTGTTGTGCCTTCATACTTTGTCTTAGCCGACTGCATGATTACCGAATACTGCTTTCTCGCCGTATCACTGTCGGGTGTCCAGTTATCGCCGCTGTCCTGAGGCTTTATAACCGCACCATCGTAGGTGTCCAGAATCGACTGTGTTGACATATTTCCGTAGCCGCCGTTTTCCCACTTGGTCGTAATTGCGCTCATGTTATAGCCGTGTACGGGCGAGCTGTTTGTAAATGTGCTGAAATTCGTATCGGGTACGGAAAGCACCTGATATGTGTTCATGCCGCTGTATGTGTAGTTCTCGTCGGTCTGATAGGTAAGACCCTTTTCAACCTTTAAGCCCCACTGGTCAAGCAGACCGTCAAGGTTCGGTGAACCGCCAAGCTTGGGGTTGTTTACATATATAAGGTTTTTACCGAAGTTACCGCCGTTGTCAAGCCATGTATCAAGCTTGCTTATATCGGCAACTGAATAATCCTTATCAGGTCCGAATATGAATACGAAGTCATAATCCTCGCTTATCTTATCGGTAAGCGTAATGTTAACGGATTCGATAACATAGCTGTTTGTTTCAAGCAGGCTCTGTAAAACAGTATTTTCTGTTTCCCCGTAGCCTGTTATAACCGCAACCTTGACAGGGTCTGTATCGGTAACATTCATGATAGCCGATACTACAGCCTGCTCTGCATTGGCCTCGACCTTTTCGGGCTGCTTTATACCGTAATAGTTGAGGTAGGTTTCGTTATAGGTTATGCTGAGGAAGTCCTCGTATGTCAGGACCTTCACACGCTTTGTAGCCTTGCTTTCAACCATAATTTCATTTGATGTTATGGTTTCGGTGTAATTTGCTATAAAGCCGGGGTTTGATACAACATCTATATACTGTAATGTGATATTTGAATTTGCCGCAGCGATCTTCTTTAATATCTCATTTGTCTGATAGTAGTAAGTGCTTCCTCCCGTGAAAGCGGATTCTTCGCTTGTTACCGTGATCGTAACCTCGTCTGTTACTGTTTTAAGATAATCAACCGTTGACTGCTCTATGCTGTAAAGTCCCGAATCCGTAAGGTCAGCCGCAGGCATAAATCTGTCGCCGAGCAGTGTTATTATTACATTTACAAGCACTACTGCCACTATGAAAATAACAGTAAACAGTATCGACAGACCGCCGTACTTCAGCTTCTTGTTCTTAAACGGATTTTTATGCGATTTTTTCGTCTTACCGCCGTCGTCTTTTTTAGCTACGGCAGTATCTTTTGTATTCTCAGCCGCTGTGTCCTTAACCTCAGCCGCTTCGTTTATTTTACTCATGCGTTTTCTCCTTTATCGTAGTCATCGCTTATGCCCAACGGCGCTTTTCAAGTACCCTTACCGTAAGGAACAGGAAAATGAAGATAACGCTTACAAAGAATATCAGACTTGAAAGGCTGAATATTCCGTTTGTTATCTCGGAATATCTTGAGTATACCGAAATGCTTGAAAGCACATCCTTGAAAAATCCTGTGGGAAGCGCGCTTGTAAGCGTGTTCATGAGCAGTATCATAAGATTGATAAAGAAACTGCCTATTGCTGCGATCATCTGATTTTCGGTAAGCGATGATACGAACAGACCGATAGAAACGAATATACCGCCGAGCAGCAGAAGTCCTACCGTATTACCCCAGATGGGAAGCCACGAAACAGTAGCAAACGTAGACATTACAAAGCCGTAAACCGGCATTACCGCAACACCGATCGCAAATATAGCATAAGCGGCAAGGAATTTACCCATTACTATTGATAAAAGACTTACGGGAGTCGTTAAAGTCAGCTGGTCTGTTTTCTGCTTTTTATCCTCCGACAAAAGTCGCATCGTAAGCAGAGGAACAAATACCATAAGTACCATAAACATCATCAGGAATACGCTCGATATATCCGTTGAGCCAACCGACAGAGCGAATATATAGAAGAACAGTCCGGAAAATGCGTAGAAAATAGCAAGGAACACATAGCCGAGCGGCGATGTGAAATATGCTCTTAATTCTCTTTTAAATATTGCAAACATTCTTATTCCGCCTTTCCGATTACTTAGACAGCTTCAGCTTATCAACGCTGTCGCCGACATTGCCGTAAATATCACCGGTAGTAATCTTGAGGAATACTTCTTCAAGAGTAAGCTCGCTTGATTTCATCATAAGGAGCGTGTAATTTCTTGAAGCAAGGCGCTTTGACACCTCACGGCGAATATCTGTGCCGGGCTTTGCATTAAGGAAGTATTCGCTGACGCCATCCTCGACATTCTCCCTGTTGACAAATACTTCGTCCATACCGGGGATCGCCGAAAGAAGCTTCTTAACCTCAGCGGGATTTCCTTCGCAACGGATAACCAGCTTATGGTCAGCCGACATATTTCTTGCAAGGTTGTCCGCACTGTCGTTTGCAACGACCTTACCCCTGTTGATAATTACTATCTTATCGCATACTGCCTGAATTTCAGGGAGTATATGGCTTGACAGGATAACCGTATGATTCTTGCCGAGCTTTTTTATAAGCGCTCTTATCTCGATTATCTGCTTGGGGTCAAGTCCGACCGTAGGCTCGTCAAGAATAAGCACCGGGGGATTTCCGACAAGTGCCTGTGCAAGACCTACACGCTGTTTGTAACCCTTTGAAAGGTTCTTGATAACACGATCCTTTACATCTGTGATCTTTACAAGATTGCAAATCTCTTTAAGATGGGAATTTATCGGCAACTTACACTTCTTAAGTCCGTAAACGAACTTCAGATATTCCATAACCGTCATATCAAGATATAACGGGGGCTGTTCGGGAAGATAGCCAATCATTTGCTTTGCTTTTACAGGCTCCTCCAGAATATCTATACCGTTTATCTTTGCCTCGCCCTCTGTTGAGGAAAGATAACCCGTAAGGATATTCATGGTAGTTGATTTTCCTGCACCGTTAGGTCCGAGGAAGCCGAGTATCTCGCTTTCTTCGGCGGTAAAGGAAACATTGCTGACTGCCGTTTTAGAGCCGTAACGCTTAGTCAGATTTTTTACTTCTATCATTTTCTGCTCCTTAAAATGAAGTATACGGCAGGGCATAACTATACCCGCCCTGCGCACATCTGCTATATTTTAACTTATACAGGTGAAACCTGTGTGACAGTACGGTGTAATTATCGCTTTGCACTCATCTTATCCCTGTCAAGCTGACTTTTCAGCTCTGCAACGCTTTCAAAGCGGCGTTCGGGACGGATAAAATCAAGCAACGATATACGAAGCCTTCTGCCGTAAAGGTCACCGTCATAATCCATTATATGCGTTTCTGCAAGCGGACTGTCCTTATATCCCACAGTCGGCTTTACTCCTACATTTGTAACCGACGGCATTATTTTGCCGTCAAGGTAAGTAACGCTTTTGTATACGCCGAACTTCGGCATAACTATATTATCGGGGAAAAGCTGGTTTATAGTCGGACTGCCGATAGTCCTGCCTATGCGGTTGCCCTCAATGACCTCGCCCTCAATTGAAAAATCATAGCCGAGGCGCTTATTTGCCTTTGCTATTTCTCCCGATTTTATCAGATTTTTTATCGCCGTGGAATGTACCACACAGCCGTCAAGGCTGAACGGCGGTATTATAACAACGTCTATACCGTATTCACGGCATATTTCTTTAAGCTCGTCCGCATTGCTTCCGCCGCCTGCACCGAGCCTGAAATCAAAACCGCATACAACGACCCTTGCGTTCATTATCCTTACGAGAACCTTTTCTATAAAGTCCCGTGCGGTATAATCGCACACAGAATTGAAATCGGGTGAGTAGATGTATTTCACGCCTGCCTCATCGAGCTTTTCAAGCTTCATGTCGTTTGTAAGCAGATTTTCTATCTTTTCCCGTTTCGGCAGTGCAGTATCGCTGTGAAATGTGAACATTGCAGGGCATAAGCCGTCATGCCTGAAACATTCCTCCACGACCTTCATGTGTCCCAGATGTAAGCCGTCAAAAAATCCGAGCGCTGTCGCTGTCGGCGGGATGGGTATTATATTTTCGGTAATGTCGATCAAGAAAAAACCTCCGTGTCCCGCATTACATGGGAAATTTACGATAATATATTGAGATAAACGCTTTTCAGCCCGTTTTCCTCATTGACCCTTGCTACGCCTATAAACGTATCACCGTGCTTAAGGCGCAGATATGTGCCTGCGGGATAAGAAATATCCATTCTTCCACAGTCAAGCATCATGCCGTTCATGAACAGCTTTTTTTGTGTATCGTCAAGGCTTGCTTCATCATAGCACGAGAAAACACGCTCTGTCGGGATAACAAGCTTTGCTGTATCCTCGGACGGCATATTGCGAAGTGTTTCTATATCATGGCAATCGTCAAGCGTAAAGCCTGCCGCCATTGTACGGCACAGCGATGTCATGATCGCACCCGTGCCGAGCTTCTTTCCTATATCGCTTATGATCGTGCGGATATAAGTGCCTTTCGAGCAATGAATATCAAGAGTGCCTGTCCTCTTTTCTTCGTCATAGTCCGATAATTCTATCGAATAGACGGTAACGGGACGTGCGGCACGCTCTATCTCTATTCCCTGTCTTGCAAGGTCATAGAGCCGCCTGCCGTTGACCTTTATCGCTGAATACATAGGCGGTGTCTGCATTATATCGCCCTGCATGGAATTTACCGCATCGGATATTTCTGCAAGCGTTACCGGCTTTTCATCCTCAGTCAGCACCTTGCCCCACACGTCCTCGGTATCAGTCGTAACGCCAAGTCTGAATGTTGCACGGTATTTCTTATCGCTGACAGGATTCAGATCGGCGGTTTTTGCCGCCCTGCCGATATATATCGGCAAAACGCCCGTCGCCATAGGATCAAGCGTTCCGCCGTGGCCTATTTTTCTCGTACCTGTTGATCTTCTCATTATAGCCACAACATCAAACGAGGTGAAATCCTGCGGCTTATTTATACAGATAACGCCGTTTATCTCATTCATTTGCTTTCAGTGCCTTTTCAAATACGGGAAGCAACTTTGCTCTTACAAATTCAATGCTTCCCTCTATAGTACAGCCTGCCGCTCTCGCATGGCCTCCTCCACCGAACAGGGCGCAGACGCTTCCTGCGTTTATCGGCTCTGCCGTTCTGACAGACACCTTAAAGGTTGAAGGACCCTTCTGCTTTACTGTAGCACCGAGAATTACGCCCTCTACCTGACGGGGCAGACTTGCAAGACCGTTGAAGTCCTCGCTGTCAACCCTGCCTGCAAAGCGCTCCATAAGCTCGGTTGTAAGCCATACTATTGCTATCCTGTCATCACAGAAAAACTCCATTCCCTGAGTGATAGCCTGTTCAAGCTCCAGTCTGCCCTTTGACTTCATATCGAATAATCTGTAATTGATACCCGATACGTCAAAGTCATAAGCCATAAGCCTTGCCGCTATTATATGAGTTCTGCCTGTCGTGTTTGAATACTTGAAGCAGCCTGTATCGGTAGCAAGTCCTGTATAAAGGCAGGACGCTATCTCGCCGTCAAGCTGTGTGCCCATTTCCTCAGCTATCTGGAAAATAAGCTCGCAGGCGGCAGCGGCGCAGGGGTCTACCAGCGTATACCGTGCAAACTCCTGCCTGCTCTCATGATGGTCTATAGCAAGATAAACCTTATCTCCGTATACAGCGTCCAGGTTGCCGAGCAGCTTTCTGTCCGCAACATCTACGCTTACTACGATCTTTTCTTCAAAGCTCTGCTGTATTACCGTATCACGCAAAAACTCCATACGGGGTGCTATCTCGTCGGCACACATAACCTTTGCACGCTTACCCATCTTCTGGAGTATTCCGCAAAGTCCATATGCACAGCCCAACGTATCACCATCAGGGTTTGCGTGTGACAGTATCAGAAAATCGTCATTGTTTTTCAGTATCTCTGCCGCTTTTTTTACGTCTGTTATCATTGACACTTACCTTTCGTCGTCGCCGTTATCGGCGGTCTCGGCAGGCTTTGGCAGCTTGCTTATAACCTCGCTGATATGCTCGTAATAATCCATTGAGTTATCGGGAACAAATATCAGCTGAGGAAGCTTACGCATTTTTACACGCTCATTGATTTTTCTCTTGAAAAAGCCCTCGGCTTTTTTAAGATGCTCGGCAACAGTCTTTGTAGTGTCGCCTCCCTTAAGCGTCGTAATATAAACCTTGCAGTAGGATAAATCGCTTGTCAGCTCACAGCGTGATACGCCGACCATAGCGTTTGCTACGGTGCTGTCCTTTATATCACGCATGGCTGTGGATATTTCACGTTTAATATCCTCGGCAAGTCTTGCTGTATTGAAATTTGCCATTAATCTCTGTACTCCTCGGTAACAAACGCTTCAAATATGTCGCCTTCCTTTATGTCGGTGAACTTTTCAAGCGTGATACCGCACTCGTAGCCTGCGGCTACTTCCTTTACATCGTCCTTGAAGCGACGTAAGCCTGCTATCTTGTCAACGGCAACGATTATACCGTCACGTACAACTCTTACCTCACCGTTTCTCTGTACCTTGCCGTCAAGAACATAAGAGCCTGCTACTATGCCGACGCTTGACAGCTTCATTACCTGTCTTACCTCAACACGTCCCGTATCGACCTCTCTGTACTTGGGAGCAAGCATACCCTTCATAGCTGTCTGCATTTCCTCGATAGCGTCATAGATAACTCTGTAAAGTCTTATATCTACGCCGTCACGCTTTGCATTCTCGGCAGCGGCGGGGTGAGGTCTTACGTTAAAGCCTACTATGATAGCACCCGATGCCTTTGCAAGCATAACGTCGCTTTCTGTTACTGCACCGACAGCGCCATGTATTACCTCAACTCTTACTTCTTCGTTTGAAAGCTTTGACAGCGACTGTGAAACCGCCTCTACAGAGCCCTGTACGTCAGCCTTTATGATGATGGGGAGCTTCTTCATTGAGCCTTCTTCGATCTGTGAGAACAGATTATCAAGGCTGACCTTCTTATAGAGCTTGAACTGTTCTTCCTTAGCGTCAAACTTTCTCTTTTCAACAAGCTCTCTTGCAAGCTTTTCATCTTCTACAGCCGCAAAGTCATCGCCTGCGCTGGGAACTTCCGCAAGACCCATGATCTCAACGGGAACAGAAGGACCTGCTTCCTTTACTGTTCTTCCCTTGTCGTCACGCATTACACGCACACGTCCGACAGCAGTACCTGCGATAATGGTATCGCCTGTGTGGAGCGTACCTGCCTGTACAAGAACAGTAGCGATAGGACCTCTGCCCTTATCGATTCTTGCCTCAATGACAACGCCCTTTGCAAGTCTGTCGGGGTTAGCCTTAAGCTCAAGCACATCTGCCGTAAGGTTTACCATTTCGAGCAGCTCATCTATACCCTCGCCCGTCTTTGCGGATACGGGAACGCAGATAACATCGCCGCCCCATTCCTCGCATACAAGACCGTGTTCAGTAAGCTCCTGCTTTACCTTGTCGGGATTTGCCGCAGGCTTATCCATCTTGTTTATCGCAACGATGATTGACAGGTTAGCCGCCTTGGCGTGGTTAATTGCTTCAACCGTCTGCGGCATGATACCGTCGTCAGCCGCAACAACGAGTATGGCTATATCCGTAGCGAGCGCACCTCTTGCACGCATAGCTGTGAAAGCTTCATGTCCGGGCGTATCAAGGAATGTAATATCCCTGCCGCCTGCCTTTACTCTGTAAGCGCCTATATGCTGTGTGATACCGCCTGCCTCGCCTGCGGTAACGTTTGCATTTCTGATCTTATCAAGCAGAGATGTCTTACCGTGGTCAACGTGACCCATAACGACAACGACAGGCGAACGGGGCTGTAAGTTTTCATCTGTATCCTCAACTTCTTCAAACAGACGCTCCTCGATGGAAACTACAACTTCCTTGGTAACCTTTGCGCCGAATTCTTCCGCTACGATACAAGCCGTATCATAGTCAACCGACTGGTTTATAGTAACCATTACACCAAGTCCGAACAGCTTCTTTATAACGTCAGCGGCAGTAACCTTAAGACGTGATGCAAGCTCGGATACAACTATCTCGTCGGGGACCTGTATCTCAAGCTGTTTCTTTCTTGCCTTTTCAAGCTCAAGGCGCTTCAGCTTCTGAGCCTCGGTTTCCTTCTTCTTGCTGAACTGCTGTTTGCCCTTCTGGGATTTCTGGTTTATCTTCTGCTTCTTTGTATAAGCGTCATTCTGACGTCTGTTGCCGCCCTCGGTTGAAGCGATCGTTTCATACTTTTCGTTGTACTTGTCAAGGTTTACATAGCTTCCTCTTGTATCAACGTGCTTTGTGACCTGCTCGCCTCTCTGTACGGCTTCGCCCTTGACGTGCTTTGTCGGAGGTGCGTTTGTCTTTATGTTTGCAAGGTCGATAACGGGCTGTGTCGGAGCTGTCTGCTGTACGGGCTTTTGATCCCTGCGGTCGTTCCTGCCCTGATAGCCGTTTCTGTTATCGTTTCTTCTGTCATTGTTACGGTCGCCGTACTGTCTGTCGCCACGGTCGTTGTTTCTGTCGCTGTAGGGCTTTCTGTCGCCGAACTGTCTGTCGTTACGATTGCCGTTACGATCGCCGTTTCTGTCACCGTAAGGCTTTCTGTCACCCTGCGGTCTGTCGTTACGGTTACCGTTACGTTCTCCGCCTCTTTCGCTGCGGTTATTTGCGGGCTTTCTGTCGGCAGGCTTTTCACCCTTGACATCTGCCTTGGCTTCTGATTTTACATCTGCCTTAGCCTCAGTCTTTGCCGCCGTTTTCGGCTCTGATTTTGCCTCTGCGGGCTTTGCGCTTTCGCTTTCAGCCTTGACCTCTGCCTTTTCAGTTTTCTTTTTAGGCTCGGCTTTCTTTTCGGCCTTTTCCGTTTTCTTTGCGGGCTTGCTTTCTGCCTTTTCCTCTTTCTTTTCTTCCTTAGGCTTGTTTGCAGACGCAAAGTATGAATTAAAATTACTTACCTGATTTTTCTGAGAATATTTTTCCAGCACAACAGAAAGCTCGTCTTCCGTAAGAGAAGCCTGAGATTTCTTCTGCACCCCGAAATATTCCTGCACGACATCTGTAATGTCGCCCGTTGAAACATTAAGGTCCTTTGCCAACTCGTTTACACGATATTTTTTATCCATTCACTGATCCCCTTTTTGGTCTAATTTAGAATTATATATATAAATCGGATCTACCGCTTATTTCCCTTTACGCTCGCCCGTAAGACTTGCAAACAAGCCCTCGTCAAGTACCGCAAGCACTCCTGTGCGTTTGCCGAGAACATTTTTTATCTCGTCCATTGTGTTTGCACACACAAATAATCTTACCTTGTACTTGTCACAGAAAAAATTCATTTCTTTCTGCGTTTTCTCCGAAACGTCCTTTGCAACGATTACACCTGCAATTTTGGATTTCGGATTTTTAAGTTCATCGCAGACAGGATCAAAGCCGTGTATCAGCCGTCCCGACTTTCTGCAAAGACCGAGCGTACTCAAAAAATTCATTGCCGTTATTCACCGTCGCTTTCTTCGATGCTTTTCAACAGCTCAAGATATATCTCCTGAGGCACGGCACATTTAAGGGAGCGTTCAAGTCCTCTCTTTTTCTGCGCCGCTTCAAGACAATTGCGGCTTTTGCAGACATACACTCCTCTGCCGGACTTTTTGCCGGTAAAATCGAGCATAAACTCTCCTTCGGGAGTGTGGACCACTCTGACAAGCTGTTTCTTGTCTTTCATTTCTTCACAGCCTGCGCATTTTCTCATAGGTGTCTTTTTAACTGCCAAAGCAACTCATCCTTTCGTCAACGGCATAAAGCAGGTCAATCCTCTGCGGAAGCTTCTTCCTCAGCCTTATCCTGCTTACTCTCAATTCCTTCGTAGAAACCGCTTTCGGGACGTATATCGATCTTAAAGCCTGTAAGCTTTGCGGCAAGCTTTGCGTTCTGTCCCTTATTGCCGATTGCGAGCGAGAGCTGATTGTCGGGAACAATAGCGGCACAAGCCTTAACCTCAGGGTCGGGTATCTCTACTCTGATAACATCGCTGGGCTTTAATGCCTGTGCTATAAATTCTTCCGGATTTTCGCTGTAGAAAACAACGTCCATCTTCTCTCCGCCAAGCTCAGCGCAAACCTTGCTGATACGCTGTCTGCCGGGTCCTATGCAAGCGCCGAGTGCGTCAACATCGGGGTTGTTGCTGATAACCGCTACCTTTGAGCGTGAGCCTGCCTCACGGCTGATAGCCTTTATCTCAACAGTGCCGTCGAATATCTCAGGTACTTCGCTTTCAAACAGGCGCTTTACAAGCTCCTTGTTTACTCTTGAAATTTTAAGTGTAGGTCTGTGATCCGATGCGGATACGCCGGAAACATAAACCTTTATCATATCGCCGGGCTTCAATACCTCTCCGGGAATCTGCTCGCTTCTGAACAGCGGCACTTCGTTGCCGTTGAGATTTACTGTAGCGTTGCCTGTTCTGGGTTCTGTCTTCAGCACCGTAACGGTAACCGCTTCGTCCTGAAGTCCGCCCCACTGAGCTACGAGCTGTTCACGCTCTATCTCTTTAAGACCCTGCTTGATTACCTGCTTTGCAGTCTGTGCGGCAATTCTTCCGAAATGCTGTGTGTCAAGCTTGATAGTTACAATATCGCCGTATTCAAGCTTTCTGCGTGTGTGGGTCTTTGCTTCTTCCATTGAGATCTGATTTGCGCCGTCCTCAACTTCCTCGGCAACCTCTTTCTGGATTGCCACATCGAACTTGCCCTTTGCAATGTCGATGTCAAACTTGATGTTCTCGCTTCTAGGATATTCCTTCTTTATCGCAATAACGAGCGCTGTCTGAATCTTTTCTATCAGTACAGCAGGTTCTATCCCCTTTTCCTTTGCAAGCAATGTCAGAGCCTCAAAAAGCTCCGTTGTGTTGCTGTTAGCCATTTTAAGTAATTCCTCCGTTATATATTTTTTATGCGTCAAGGGCTATTCTTCTGCACTTAGCGGTATTGAACCTCATATCGCCGTCATCTGTCTGTACAGTAAACTCGCCCGAATTTTCATCGTAATCTCCAAGAACGCCCGCATAATATGCCGTCTTGCCGTTTTCGTCACGCACAGTGACCTTAATGCGTTCACCCTTCATTTTCACAAAGTGGAAAGGCTTTCTCAGCTGTCTGTCAAGTCCGGGCGAGCCCACCTCGAACACATCTACAAGGTCTATGCACGGTAACGTGTCGACCGCCTTGTTGAGAGGGTCTGTGATCTCCTCGCACTCGGTATCGTCAATGCCGCCGTCCGCCTTATCGAAAAGCACCTTGAGATACCACATTGCGCCTTCCTTTTCAAAGATAACGTCCCATAATTCATAGCCGTACTGCTCGATTATCGGAAGCACCTTCTGTTCGGTAAGCTGCTCGACCTTTTCAGCCTGATTTTTCTTGCCGCCTTTTTCTTTCGGCACTTTGAAAGCCTCCTTTCGCCTTAGAGCCGTAAAAAGCCCTATATATAAGCTAAAGACCGAGATGAACTCAGTCTTTAGCCTACCATATTCTACTTTAAGTAAGTATACCACACATTATGCCCGTTGTCAAGCAAAATTATGTCATTTTACCGTAAAACAAGCCGTTCAGGGCTGTTTTTACAGATTTCAGACGATTTTCTTGTGACATATACGGCATTTTCCTGACTTTTTAGCCTTATAAAGCTGTTCATCAGCCTCGTCAAAGTACTTTGAATAGCAAATATCGTTGCTGTCGCTCCATGCTATGCCGATACTGCACTTTATATCGTACAGTTTTCCCTTTATTTCGGTATTTCTGACCGTTTTAAGGAAGTCCTCAAAATTATCCACTATCACCGATTCGTTTACCGCCCTTGCAAAAACGATAAATTCGTCGCCGCCGAATCTGCCTATAACCGAATCGGGGATTCTCTTTGACAGCGATTTACCGACCGCCGCCAGCACCTCGTCGCCGAAGCTGTGACCGTATGTGTCATTGAACAGCTTAAAATCATCAATATCAAGCATTACAAAAAAGCTTTTTGCCTGCGTCTTTTCGTCGATCAGCCGCTGTATGTGATTGGTTATTGCCAGCTTATTGAGCAGTCCCGTTGTGCTGTCAAGCTCGACAAGCTGTGCCATTCTCTGATGCTCCCGCTTTTCATCGTCTATGTCCTGAGTTCTGCCCAAAACCTTGACGACCCGTCCGCTTGCGTCGGCAATGCTTGAATAACAGGTCTTTACCCAGCGATAGCTGTTCTGGTCTATAATAGTCGACCTGTAATCGAGTATAAGACAGCTCACAGGCTCCTTACAGGCAATTTTAAGCGCCTTATAAAACTTAGGAGCGTCCTCGGGATAAACTATCTGCGTGCGCTTGGATACCTCTGTGTAATTACTTATCGAGCGGTCGGAGGAAGCGGCGTTGCCTTTACTGCCGTTTCCGTAGAAGAATGTCATAACATCTCCCGGAACATCATATTCAAATGTAACTGCATTTGAGGTCGCCTCCAGTATTCTGTAGCGCTCAAGATTCACCGCATTTTCATATTCGGCAAGCTTTTTGCTTGTCATATCCTGGACTATCGCAAGGAATATGGGATGCTCGCTTACTATAAAGTCAACCGTTCTCGCCTTTATAAGCACCCATATATCACTGCCGTCAAATCTCTTTCCTTTACATTCTGCATAGAACGTTTCCCCCGTCTGAGCCGAATGAAAGCCCTTTTCAAATATAAGCTGAGCCGACTCATCGTACAGCGATGATGTCACGCTGTCAGCATACTGCTCATACTGCTCCTTTGTATAGCCCACCACTTCATAGTATCTTTCGTTGAAATACAATGACCTTACTTTGTCGGGGCAAAGCTCATATATTGCTACTCCGCACATAAGATGATCCAGCATGGTGGAGTATATCGTTTCCCAGTCGTACCCCGGCTTGAAACGATTTTTCAGTTCACTCAGATCTCTGCTTGAAGGCTCTGATGCTGCGGCACATTTATTTCCAGCCATGTTATCCCTCCGTCTTTGCGCAAATGAATTAATATGTTTTAAAAAGCAAAAGTCGCAGACAGCGGCTTAGCAAATCTTAACTGATATAAAACTGTTGCATGAATCTGACGCACTGTACATATTCGTTTGCAAGCTGTTGTGCATCGACATTGTACTTCTTTACAAACTCCTCTACCTTATCCCAGTTTGCGTGTTCGTAGTCAACGACCAGTCTGAACACATCTCCGAAAAGTCCGTCTGCACCGAGCAGACCGTTCTTTATCTCATCTGTTACAGGCAGCTCCTTCATGACGTTTCCTATATCACGCTCATCGGTCGTACCCGCCACTACCGACATAAGACCCATAAGGTACATTTCTTTCCTGTGTATGTACTGTCCCGGCATTACCTTGGAAACGCTTTCGCAGAACTTCGCCCTGAACAGAGCAAGCCTTATCAGCTCGTCGGGAGTATCCTTATGAAGCCTTTGCAGTCCGACAAGGTATATCCATTCCTTCAGCTTTTCAAAGCCAAGCAGGACAAGTGCCTGATGAATAGTGGAAATCTTGTTCCCCGTACTTCCGTACATTACGTTTATAAGCCTCAGAAGCCGTATTGTCAGAACAACGTCCGTTGAGATTACCGCCGCTATTTCCTCATAATCGGGCTCGGGTGAATACACAAGACCCAGTATATGAAGGAACGTCTTCGCCATGGGCGTGTTCGTCCTGTGCGTCATCAGCAACGGCTTTGCAAAGAAATAGCCCTGCATATACGTACAGCCGAGCCTCTTTGCATATTCGACCTCAAGCTGTGTTTCCACCTTTTCGGCAAGCATTATCTTATTATATGTGATACACTTTTCCGCTGTGCGTTCCACTGCCTCCCTTGAGGTGTGGAAGTCAAGCTTTACTATATCGGCAAGCTCAAACAACGCTTTCGTATTTTCACCGTATTCATAGTCGTCAAGCGCCAGCAGATAGCCCAGCTTCTTAAGCTCTATACAGCGTCTTACTATCTCTGCGTCCGCCATAACGCTTTCAAGCAGCTCAACTACAAGAATATCGCTTGAAATCATCTTGGGAACGCCTCTTTTTATGAGGTTGCCGGTAAAATTGACGAATGCTTTTTTACCGCCTAGAACGCTTGTTATATTATCGACAAAAAATGCGTTGTTGATTACATCTGCTGTGCTTACATCACCGTTGTTTCCCGTATATGCGTTTACTCCGGGCTGATTTCTGTAAAGCAGCTCGTAGCCATAAGTATTGTTATTCACATCAAGTATGGGCTGACGTGCAAAAAATACATTCTCCACAGAGATCATCTCCTTCGTTTTTAATCTTTATTTGTTAATTTTACATTATTTCGGCGTTAAAGTCAACAATAACACCTAATTTTCGCCTTTATGACAGAGTTTTTTGTAACTTTATACAAATCTCGTGTAATTTTTTACACGTTCCGGGTTACAGTTTTTACTTTTGTTACGGTTACAATCTAATTAAAACGGGTTACAAAAAACAACAGCCGCAAATCTGCGGCTGTCGGAAATATCATTTTTATACTGCTGTTTTACTGCGCTGAGTGTTGATCATCTTATATCCGAGTAAGCACACTGCGCTTACGCCCACGGCGACAAGAAGATTATACGGCAACACTGAAACAAACCATTCCATGTGCGACGCAAAGCCGCCGACATTCATCACGTTATACGGGTACTTGAATGCGTGGAATATACAAATAGCAACATTCACGACCGCAGTAACACCGATAACACGTCCGAAGCTGTGCTTTATAAAGGTGAAAATGCCGAAAGCGACAGCCAATGTGATAAGTAATGATGCACAAGCCGAATAGATATAGAAGTCAAGTCTGTCCGGCATAGTGTCCTGTGCCACGCAGAGCCATACGCCTGCGGCGGCAACGATTGCGGAAACGATTGATCTGAAAATTTTCATGGTGATACCTCCTAACATTTTATGATTTCGTTGAAATACCCCTTACATTAACATCTACATATACCGTGTAGGTAGACTGAGAACCAAATGCGTTCTGCAAAACAAGTATATGCTTAGCATACGCATATTTATTACCAAGCAAAAATGTTGCACCTTGATTACTCTTATATTCTGTAGTACTCGAAACCACTTTTGGATATGTACCGGATATATAACTTGTATATCCTTTAGAGACATTAGAAACAGTTACTGTATCATTATCCAGATTCCACTTAAAAAAACCACTCACGTAAAACGTATAGAGTAATTCTTTGTCACCGCTGTCAGCAGCAATATCTTTTTCGTGTCTAACTGTTCGTGAACCGCTTTTGCTCATAGGTGAAACTTCAGTTTCTTTTGTGTATACTCGGTCTGTAATTATGTAGCCATTTTCTTTGTACTGATTCTCGCTCATGAGTACAAAACCATCTTTAGAAATATTATCGTTCATATCGTTCAGCATTGATACGCTATAAGAATAATTAGCCGTTGCAAAAACACTCTGGGATAACGCTACAGTAATAGTCAAAAATGCTATTATTGTTGCAAATATTTTTTGAATAATTTCATTTAATCCTCCTAAGCATAAAAATTAATCGATCGACAAAGCACTTTGTTTGTTATAAGTATATCGCAATCTTGTCATATATTCTATTGACATATTAGACAAATAACAGTTACGTTATTTTGACAATATCCACAACACAAAAGCGGTATGCCAAATGTATGGCATACCGCTTGATCACATAAGCCTTATCAACCTTTGAAATAGCTGTACAGTCTGCACATAAGCATACCGTTATACAGCTTTCTGTTCTTATCCGCCTTCTTACCGAACAGCTCCTCAAACTCTCCGTCGGGAGTAATGACAAACAATCTTCTGCCGTCTGTCGGGAGCATTCTCTCACCCATGACCTTATACAGCTCATGCGCCTGTTCCTCGTCAAGCATACGCTCGCCGTAAGGAGGATTACAAAGTACAACGGTACAGCCGTCTGGATATATAAAATCCGCAACATCACGCTGTTCAACCTGTATATATTCACCCACACCCGCCTTAGCCGCATTGTCACGGGTAAGTCTTACCGCTTCGGGGTCTATATCAAAGCCGTAAAGCCTGAAATTATCGGGCTTTCTTATGTTGGCTCTGAGCGCCTCTCTTTCCTCGTCCCACAGCTTTTTCGGCAGAAACTCCCACTGCATTGCCGTAAACTCCCTGTCAAGGCAAGGCGGAATATTAAGCGCTTTCAGCGCACTTTCTATAAGCAATGTGCCGCTTCCGCAGAACGGGTCGCAGATAATATCGTTGTCTCTTATTCTCGCAAGGTCGGCTATGCCTGCGGCAAGCGTTTCCTTTATAGGTGCGGCGTTTGAAAAACGGCGGTAGCCCCTCTTGTGAAGTCCCTCTCCCGATGTATCAAGCGTCATGGTGACGTTATCTTTCATTATGGAAAAACGGAACTGGAACAATGCCTCGGTTTCCTGGAAGTAGCCGATTTTGTACACACTTTTCATGCGCTCGACCATAGCCTTCTTGATTATCTTCTGGCAGGCAGGAACGCTTGTCAGCTTGGAATTCAGGCTGAAGCCCTTTATCGGAAACTTGTCGAATTTTCCGACATACTTTTCTATCGGAATAGCCTTTACCCCTTGGAACAGCTCCTCAAAAGTCCTCGCTTTGAACTCAGAAAGCAGTATTCCCACACGTTCTGCGGTCGACAGGCACATATTGGCTCTTATAAGCACACGCTCGTCACCCGTAAACGTAACACGTCCGTCCGATACGGCTATATCCTCGCCGCCTATTTTACGCACCTCAAACGAAAGCGTCTTTTCAAGTCCGAAGTGGCAGGGGGCCGTAAGTCTGAATGTCATAAATAAATTATCCTTTCATCAAAACAGCGGCTTATATAAGTATAGGCCGCTGTCAATGTTAAATTTCCTCAGTTTGAATTTGAGCTTGTACTGCTCGTGTTGTCGTCTGATTTCTGTGCGCTCCAGTCAGGTATAAGCAAGGTTTCACCGCCGTGCTTTTTCACATACTCGCCGTCCTTGTGGGTAGAATCACAGGTCTTGGGAAGATTGTCAGCCTTATAATAGCCTACAGCGGTATTCGGACACTTTGACGTTGCAAGAAGTCCCGTTTCGGTGCAGTACTTCTTTTCAACAACATTTGCGTCCTTGGCAAACGTATTTGTTGAATCATCGTTCACAATATTCACCATGAAGTTATGCCATACCTGTGCAAGATAAATATAGTTAGTCGTACCGATGTTCTTGTTATCGTCAAAGCCCAGTCTTATAACGCCGCAGTAATCTGCCGTAAGACCTGCGAATGCAAGTACACGTTCATCGTTTGAAGTACCTGTCTTGCCGACAACCTCAATACCGTCGATCTTAGCATATCGACCTGAGCCGTTCGTTGTATCCGTAACTGCTTTAAGCAGTCTGTTCGTAATATACGCACTGTCGCTTTCCATGACTCTGTTGCCTAAAGGCTCCTGCTCGATAACGACCTTGTCGTTATAGTCGGTGATAAGATTGTAAAGCTTGGGTTCATAATATACGCCGCCTGAGCCGAATATCTGATATGCACCCGCAAGCTCAAGAAGCGTCATACCCTGTGTGAGCTGACCCAGAGCAATGGGCGAGTATGCCTTATCATAGGTATAATCAAGCGTTGTGATGTTGAGCTTATCCGTAAGGAAGTTGAAGCAGGTATCTATTCCGAGTACCTGTGCCATACGGACTGCCGTAGTATTTTTTGACTGCTGTACGGCGTACCATGCAGGTATATATCCGCCTGAGCCGTAGTCGCCTTCAAAGTTACTCGGCCAGCTTGTACCGTCTGTAAGAGTGATACATCTGTCGAATATCATTGAAGAATAATTGATAATATCCTTATCTATCGCCTGACCGTAAACCGAGATAGGCTTCATAGTCGAACCGATAGGCAGTATAGCCTGTGTAGCTCTGTTGAAGCAACCGTCGCCGGGCTTGTCGCCGATTCCGCCTGCAAGCGCTATAACATTGCCTCTGTAATCGGTGAGTACGAACGCCGCCTGTGCGCAGTTTTCCTCTATCGCCGTCTTGTCATAGCTGTAGAAGAAGTTGTTCGGATCCTTGAAGAAGGTTTCAAGCTTATCCTGTATATCCATATCCATATTAAGATATATCTTGTAACCGCCCTTATAAAGATCGGTTTTTGCCTCGGAATAAGTCATGCCCTTGGCTTTTGCTATATCCTCGATAACCTGCTGGATTGCCGCATCGACATACCAGTTCTGCGATATTTCATATTCGTTCCAGCGATAAGCCTCGTATGTGTCCACATCGTCATACTGGTCGCTGTTGTCGTCTTGATTTGCGTTGTTTCCATAATACTCGTCATATCTGGGATCTTTATAGCCGTAAGCCTCGCCCTCGACGATGAGCCTGAACTTCACCTGTTCAACCTTGGCAGCCTCATACTCGTCAGTCGTGATAAGACCCTGATCATACATACATTTCAGTGCATAAAGCTGTCTTTCCTTTGAGCGTTCAAGATTAGCGTAAGGATTAAGCACGCTCGGAGAACGTGTCATACCTGCAAGTATGGCGCTTTCAGCAATAGTAAGCTGATCTACCGTTTTGCCGAAATAATAGTAAGCCGCAGAGCCTACACCGTAGACTGTACCGCCGAGCGGAACACGGTTTAGATAAGCTTCAAGAATATCGATCTTTGTGTACTGCTTTTCAAGGTTAAGCGCTCTGAATATCTCTCTTATCTTACGTTCGGGAGTTACTCTGTCGTCGCCTGTAATATTCTTTACCAGCTGTTGTGTTATGGTAGAGCCGCCCTCGCCGTAGCCGTTGAACAGGGTCGACACCGTTACACGGACAGTTCTTTTCCAGTCGACACCGTCATGCTCATAGAAACGCTTATCCTCTACTGCGGTGAATGCGTCCTGCGTATGCTTGGGTATCTGCTCCATATCAACCCAGATACGGTTTTCATCACCCGACAGGCGCTTTATTTCCACCTGCTCGCCTGCGCTGTTCTTCGCATAGATAAAGCTTGTATAGCTGAGGTCGACGTTTTTGAGGTCAACGTCAAATGCGCTGTCGGCAAACTGCATGATGTATACCGTCAGTGTGACCGCCACGATACAGCAGGTGATAATCACTATCATGAATAAGCTGAGCAGAGTTGTACCGATAACGCCGAAAACGTGCTTTACGGTATTAAGCGTCTTGTTCTGCTTTTTCTTCTTTTTTGTTGTCTTAGTACCGACGGGACGCTCCTCAAGCTCTGCGTCTGCATTAAGATATTGAGTTTTGTTTTTGCTCATATTTACGTCCTTTTAAGGTTTGTCATTCAGTTTAGTATTGCCGTTTCAGGTAAAGTTATGTTCCCGGTAACAGAGTATACCATGTTGTAAGTATAACACAAATCGTGCCAAATGTTAAGCCTTTTGTAACGAATTTTCAGAAAATATTCAAAATAGAGCTCCGTTACCCGTGATATTTCGACGATTTAGCTATATAAAAGCTCCGTGAATGCCGCAAGACAACAAAAAACACCCCGCTTTTGCGGGGCGCATATTATCATTTATCCTGCTGTCATCAAGAATAGTCCACAACGTCAAGCCATGTAAAGAGGAGATCCTTTTCCTCCTTGCTTGTAACACCCTTTGCGAGTGTTGAAGCCGCCATGATAGGAAGCCATTCCTGAACATATTTCTTTGAAGTGTTTGTCTTTTTGCAGAACAGATTAAGATACTTCTCTGCTGTTTCCGTAGAAGAAAGAGCAAGCTTGAGATATGTCTTTGCTACGTCTGCACTGGCGTTACCTGCGGAAGCACCGATCCAGTCAACTATGTAAACCTTGTTATCATCTGTGATAACTATATTTTCGGGACCGAAGTTGCCGTGGCAGAGCTTTATGTGCTTGGGTGTGCTGTCAAGTCTTGTGAGAAGATCGTATCTCTTGATATGGTCGATAACGTCAAGGCTCTCAATTTCAGCTCTGAGGTTATCCTTAAGCTTTGAAATACCTGTAACCTTCTTTGCATGGATTCCCAGCTGAATCTCTACCATATCATCAAGATAGCCGTCACAGTTTTCGGGTTCTTCCTGCATAAGCTGTGCAAGCGTCTTGCCCTTGATAAGCTCGGTAGCTATTGCCCACTTGCCGTCTATAAGCTCAACTTCCTTTATCTTAGGAACATTCAGTCCTGTTTCTTCAACCTTGGCATCCATAAATGCCTCATAGAAAACTACTGTCTTGGGTGCATCGGGCTTGAATACCTTTACTGCAAGGTCGCCGCTCTCGTATACGTCAACGGTTTTACCTTCGGAGATCTTTTTACCTAATTTTATTTCATTCATACTTAAGTCCTTTCCGGGAGCGCTGTGCTGTCTGCTGCGGCGTTTCCTTTTAATGTGCCTTGATTATAACACTTTTTTGTCCGTTTGTCTATAGTTTGATTGGAAATTTAACAAAAATGCAACAAAATATTTTTCTTGGTTGTGCATTTTGACGAAAAATGTGATATGTTAGTTTACAGTAATTTTTCACTATACTCATAATGAAAAGCACTATAAGCCTACTGTAAAATGCTTTGCACGCCGCTACACAACTTCAACCTGTAGAAAAAGTCTGTTTTATAAAAATAGAGCAGATTCTCTATCCCTTTAAGAACGCTTTGTGGGCTTTGCGTCGTGCAAAGCCTTTGGGCGTTCTATATCGGCATCCTTGCCGAAACCCCAAACCCCTTTCCCTCGGTGAAGGGTTGTGTATGCTTGGTTGGCTTTGCGTCCTGCAAAGCCTTGTGGCATACACGCCCAGCATCCGTGCTGGGGCTATTTTGCTGGGGCTACCGCCCAGTCCAAGCAAGGACGCTTGCAGTCAGCCGCACAAAGTCACTGCACGATGCAGTGACACAAATGGCTGACGACCTGTATGGGGGCTACGCCCCTCAACCCCATTTCGACAAACTGAAGCCGTTACACAGTATTTCACATAAGCTCATTGCTGTCGAGAATAACCGTGAAGGGACCGTCGTTCAGAAGCTCAACCTTCATGTCAGCGCCGAATACGCCTGTCTGTACATCGGCTATATTATCGCAGTTACGGCACTGTTCAACGATGTATTCGTACAGCTCGTTTGCCATGTCGGGGGTGCCTGCGTTCACGAAAGAGGGGCGGTAGCCCTTGCGGCAATCGGCATAGAGAGTGAACTGGGATATGAGCAGCAGGCTTCCGCCGACATCGGCAGGAGCAAGGTTTGTCTTGCCGTTCTCATCGTCAAAGATACGAAGCCCCGTCATCTTGCGGATAAGCTTGTCGGCGGTTTCTCTGGTATCGGTCTGTGCTATGCCAATCAGCACCATAAAGCCCTTGCCGATCTTTCCGACGGGCTCGCCGTCAACGGTTACGCTTGCATGGGTCACACGCTGGATAACAAATTTCATATAAAAATCCTTTCTTTTTTACATAAAAATGCCGCCGTGGATTTCGGCGGCATTATACTGCATATCTGTTGCATTTTGCTGATGATCAATATGCTCCGATATATCTCTTGAGGTCATCGGGATTCTGGCAACGGCTTCTTGCAACTTCCTCCGTAATTTTGCCTGTACGGACAAGTCTTGCAAGATCCTGGTCGAGCGAGAACATACCGAGAGCCTTTGAGGTCTGAATGGAGTTCGGTATCTGGAATATCTTACCTTCACGGATAAGTGAGCTGATAGCGTCTGTGCAGCTCATAAGCTCAAGGGCGGCTATACGTCCCTTGCCGTCCGCTGTGGGAACGAGCGTCTGTGAGATAACAGCTACAAGGGAGTTAGCGAGCTGCGCTCTGATCTGTCCCTGTGAGTGAGGCGGATATACGTCTATGATACGGTCGATGGTTTCAGCCGCACCTGTCGTATGCAGTGTCGAAAGCACCAAGTGACCTGTTTCTGCGGCGGTTACTGCGGCGTTGATAGTTTCAAAGTCACGCATTTCTCCGACGAGGATAACATCGGGGTCTTCACGGAGTGCGGCACGCAGTGAGCCTGCGAAGCTGTCTACATCGGCGCCGATCTCACGCTGGTTTACCATTGACTGCTTGTGTGTGTGAAGATACTCGATAGGGTCTTCGACTGTGATGATATGGCAGTTCTTGTTACGGTTGATATGGTCGATCATAGCCGCAAGAGTAGTTGACTTACCTGAACCTGTAGGTCCTGTTACAAGAACAAGTCCTCTCGGACGGAGTGCAAATTCACCCATAAGTCCGGGGAGCATAAGATCCTGCAATGTAGGAATATCATTACGCAGAAGTCGCATGGCTATTGCGTGATAGCCCCTTTGTCTGTACACGTTTACTCTGTGTCTGTGTCCTGATGCGGATACATACGAGAAGTCGGTGTCAAGACCCTTCTGGATAGAAGCCTTGTGCTTCATAGAGGTTATCTGATTTATGATATTGACTATGATAGGCTCTGTACAGTCGGGATAGCCGCTGAGCTTTTTGATACTGCCGTGCAGACGTACAACGGGAGGAAGTCCCGCAGTAAAATGTAAGTCCGAGCAGCCGAGCCTTCTTGCCTCGTCAAGTATTTTGTTAATATCCACCTTTGTTTTCTCCTTTTAAAAACATATATTGCAAACACCGAATCCGCATTAAACGGAGTAGGTGGCTTTTACCAGTTCGTCAAGCGTTGTAGTTCCTGCAAGCACCATATCGGTAACGTTGCTACGCAGAAGCTTTGTGCCGTTCTTTTCAGCCTGCGCACCTATCTGCTCGGCTGTAGCACCGCTTGAGATAAGCTCCTTGATGTCGTTTGAGCTTACTATGATCTCGTGAATAGCAGTTCTGCCCTTGTAGCCTGTGCTATGGCAGGCACGGCAACCGCCGTAATGCGCCTTGCATACTTCAACGGGTTCTGTCTTGCCGACAAGTCGTAAATCGGCGGGGTCAGTCAGAGTAACCTTTTCCTTGCACTCAGGGCAAAGGAGCTTTACAAGTCGCTGAGCGATGACTCCGACAAGTGAGGACGCAACCATGTAAGGTGCAACACCCATATCAACAAGACGGAGGATCGTACCTGCGGCATCGTTTGTATGCAGAGTTGAAAGCACCAAGTGACCTGTGATAGCGGCACGGATAGCAATATCCGCAGTTTCGCCGTCACGAATCTCACCGACCATTACTATATCAGGGTCCTGACGGAGGATAGAACGCAGAGCCGCCGCAAAGGTAAGTCCTGCTTTTGCGTTTATCTGCACCTGGTTTACACCGTCTATCTTCTTTTCGCAAGGGTCTTCAACAGTAACGATATTAACGTTAGGCTTTGAAAGCTCACCGAGTGTCGCATACAGCGTTGTAGATTTACCCGAACCTGTAGGCCCCGTAACCAGCATAACGCCGTGGGGGCAACGAATGATCTGCTTGAACATTTCATAGTTGTAGAGCGTCATACCGAGGTCGGTAATCTTTCTTGTCTTTTCATCTGCCGTTGAAAGCAGACGGATAACGCACTTTTCGCCGTAAACGGTAGGAATCGTAGATACACGGACGTCAAGGTTAACACCGTCGATAGTCATACCGAAACGGCCGTCAAGAGGGATTCTCTTTTCGGCGATGTTCATACCGCCGAGGATTTTGATACGTGTTATAAGGGAGTTATGAGCGGCAGGCTTTACCTTCATCTGTTCGATAAGCTCGCCATCGACTCTGAGTCGGATTCTTGTCCTGTCCTTGAAAGGCTCTATATGAATATCCGATGCGTTCATTCTGAACGAGGTTTCAACTATTGTATTAACCAGCTTAACTATAGGCGCATTATCAACACGCTCGCCAGATTCGGGGTCGTCCTGGATAACGGAATCCGTTGCGCTGTTGTACTCCTTGTTGAGGTTATCCATAACGTTACTAACCGTCTGCTGTGAGTACGCCTTGTTGATGGTTTCGTTAATAGCGGTACGGGTAGCAATCATCGCGTGTATCTCCATGCCGGAGATAACCTTGAGTTCCTCGAATATATAGAAGTTGATAGGATCGTCTGTTGCAACTGTAAGACGTGAATCGGTCATCTGGAATGCTACACAGCAATTCTTCTTTGCTATTGCCTCCGGGATCTTCTTAACCGCCTCTATGTCAATCTTTGTAGTTGTAAGATCAACAAACGGTACTTTAAGACGTATCGACAGCGCCTGAGCAAGCTGTGTTTCCGAAACGTAGCCAAGCTCAAGCAATACGTCACCGAGCTTTTTGCCCGGCTCGGTACGCTGTTTTTCGAGCGCCTCGTTCAGCTGATCCTCTTTCAGGAATCCGTTCTCTACAAGGATCTGTCCTATCGGTATGTTCTTCATTGAGCTGTTCCCCCTGTTATCAGTGATGTGCTGTCCGCTTATACTTGAAAAAAGCGGAGATATGTGGTAAAATATCCATACGCTGTTTTACAGCGTTCAGATTGCAACAAAAGCTAATTTTATATCGCAGAGCGGATTTATTATCCCTAACCCCTTTAGGACACTCTGTTGGCTTTGCATCGTGCAAAGCTTTGCGTGTCCTTATTTCGGCATCATTGCCGAACGCCCCCTTTCCCCGGGAAAGGGGAATAATGCGGGGCTATCGCCCCTGCGACCCTACTTGGGGCGTTGCCCCAAACCCCATTTGTTAAAATCTGTACCGTTTTTACAGCGTTCCAAAAAGGAAAGGATGGTTATATATATGACAGGTATACTTTGGTATGATACCATTATTTGCGTACTTGTATTTATTTTCGGCTCGATCATCGGCAGTTTCCTGAATGTGGTCATATACCGCACTCCTCTGCGTATGTCGATCGTGAACGGTCCGTCACACTGCTTTTCATGCGGCGAACGCATAAAGCCGTATGATCTTGTGCCGATATTCAGCTGGATCATATTAGGCGGCAAATGCCGTAATTGTAAAGCGCCGATCTCGGTGCGCTACACTATAGTTGAGGCTCTGACCGGGCTTATGTTCCTGCTTGCCTACATAAGATTCTCCGCAAGCCTGCCGATGGTGGTTGCAATAGTCTTTTTCTCGTTGCTCATAGTTCTGAGCTGTATCGACATCGACCACATGGAAATACCCTACTGGTGTACCATATCCATTGCAGTACTCGGTATCGCAACATTCTTCACCGAACCCAATATGCCGTGGTGGGAACATTTTGTCGGTGCGGCAGTAATCGCAGTGCCGTTTGCTATACTCGCCTTGTTCGGCGGTATGGGCGGCGGCGACGTCCAGCTCATGGCGGCGTCAGGATTCCTGCTCGGCTGGAAGATAGTTCCGTCAGCAGTTATCGGCGTGATCGTCGGTGCGATATACGGACTTGTCGTACTTTGCACTACGTCAAAGTTTACCAAGGAGCGTTCCGTTGTCATAAGCGAAAAGCTCTCACAATGGTGTGACGGCAAAACAGTCGATAATTCCAAAGATGTCATTGTTGGTGAGTTTGAGCACGGCAAATGCAAAATCGACCCTGAGCTTTTTGAAGAAAAAGCGTGGAAGCTTTCGGGCGATGAGCTGAAAGCCGCAACACAGTCACTCAGCAACGAGCTGAATGAAGTAATGGGCGAGCTTCCCGACAGTAGGGAATATGTATTCCGTGCAACCGTTGAAAACAGTAAGATAACAAAAATAAAGCTCCGCCGCCGTATCGCTTTCGGTCCTGCGCTGAGCGTCGGACTTGCAGTAGGAATGCTGCTCGGCGAAACAATTATCAAGGCTTATCTTTCGATGCTGTAATAATCAGCGTTTATATTTCCCCCGCCGATATGGCGGGGGATTTTTATTATGCTGTAGGTGTGTACTTCGTGTAATCTATAATGTTATAGAAAATCACGATGTTCTTATCTGTTCCGATTGATTCATAATTTTTGAGGATCGGATTGCTTTCGGGTGTAGATGTGAGGTTTACAAGCTTGAACATATCTGTTCGTGTTTCAACCTCGACTTCTCCCGTCTGCCTGTCAAGCGATGTAATACCTATTTTACACCAGCCTGATGTCGTTTCAAATGTAAAACGGAAATCAACATCATTGTAATACTCGTCATTGAAAAGCGCGTAGCTCTCAAGATCATTAATTCTCGCTACAAACTGAGCCACACTCGTAATCTTACCCAGATCGTAAAGCTTGAAGGTGCCGCTCTCTCTGCGAAGCACCATGCAGTAAGATGATTCGGCAACGGGATTTTTTATTGACCCCAGAATTGCCTTACATCTCTTTGCCGCACTTCCGTCAACCGATTCACCTGCCGTAAGCGATGTATTGTCATAAATATCAATATTGTACGTTGAGCAGGTGTTAATCTTGGAATGAATATATGTCGTCATGCTGTCGGTTATGGCATTTGTCACCACATCTTCGTCAATGGTTTTGATTATGCCGTTAACGGGATTGAACATCGACATAGCCGCAACGATAAGTATCATCATAATTGCCATGGCAACTATCAGCTCAACCAGCGTGAAGGCTTTCTTTTTAAGTAATCTTGTTAACTTCATAAGCCCTCCCGTTATCTCTGGTTATAAACGCCGGGGTCTTTTGAATCCTTGAACGTTGCCGAACGCAATGTAGTTTCATCGCTTCCGCTGTACTCAGGGTCAATGAAGTACTTTGCAAACGACTTATACTCGCTCTCGTAATCGTCATTTGTCAAATCAAATTTGATCGTGAAAGAATATGACGTTGCCTTGCTTACCGCCGTAAATCTGAAATTAGTGCTTGACAGCGGCTCATACTTCATATTACTGCCGTTTACAGTAACCTTCGTATTAAAATTGTTGTCGGGAATTACGATTTTCAGAGAATTGCTCTCTGCCTTCATAAGGACATTATTATTATCCGTTATCGTAACGCTCAGAGTAACAGTCTTTGTAGAAGCGTCCTTATCTGCCGTTGTTTCGGTAACAGTTATGCTTGTAATGCCCTTTGTACCGTAAATATGGTCATGCTCGGATACCATACCTGCGTTATCCTTATTGTCGTCGTCACCCGATGAATCCTTGTCGATATTCGCTTTGATGGTATTCAGCTCAAGTCTGCCGTCACTGCCGTCCGAACCGTTATTCTTCATAATTTCTGCACCGGCAATGTCAATAGACGCAACCTTATTGTTTCCTGTTCTGACAAAGTTAATAGCAATATCCGCATTATCACGTTTTACCATATTGCTGTTATACTCAACAATATCCTGTACCTGCTTATCCATGTCCTTTTCGCTGTTGACATTTCTGTTATGCTGATTTATCGCTATAGCTAATATCTGCATCACGATAGCCGACATAATAGCAAATATCATCATCGCTATCAGAACTTCGGATATTGTAAAGCCCTTTTTCTTAAGCAAACGTTTTAATTGCTTCATAGCTATCGCTCCTTTCATTAATTATAGCCATAAACTCTCCATGACTTGGCAACAGATGAGCCTATTGTAGTTGTACAGCCCGATTCCGCCATTATCTTTTCCATGTACTTAAGGCGTTCTTCTTCTTTCTGCGCCTCGTTTGCGCCGGGTGTTACAAATCTGTCGTAGTAATCATAGGGTATTGTACACATATATGTGTTGGACGTTTCTTTCATAGTATAGTCGGAAACTATCATACCGCCGAGCATACCTGCCTGGCCGCCCTGTGAGCTTGCCTCAAATGTCATATACGGTGCATAGATAAATCCTGCAAACATATTCTGCTGAGGCTGGAAGTTCATTGACGCATTCTTATCAATAGTTACAAGGAACACATTGTTATGAGCGTATGTCTTTGTTCCGCTGTCGCCTGTTTCATTTATAAACTCGTCTGTGAAGCAAGCATTCTTCTTGCTGGTTTTGTCATTGATAAGAATATCGTTTATCTTGCCCTTGATGTTGCCGAATGCACCGATAGCGTCAAGGCTGTTTGCCGCTGTAACCGTCTTTCCGATTATCTTTTCGTAAATAGCTATATGTCCGACATAGCTCTGATAATTAGCTACATACTTTACGTTATCGGGAAGTACCATTATGAGCGAACCCTTACCCTTAACAAATACATGGAACGGGTTGTTGTTCTTCTCGCCGACATAGCTTGAACCCTTGGGAGGATTCCACATAAAGCAGTTGTACTTTGTCGGATCGTCCGCACGGTATTTTTCCTGACCGTTTTCTTCGTAATACTCACAGTTGGCTTTAAGGTAAACATATATGTCCTTATATGTTCCGCCGCCTGCGTCTGTATCAAATATTATTCCGAAGTTGTCATAGCTTATCGGGAATTTTATATCTCCCATTACATATTCGGTTTTATCCTTTGCTGAAAGCGTTACAACGTGTTCAGCCTTGTAATCAACAAATTTATATTCTATGTTTGTAGCTTCCTTAAGAGTTTCGCCGTTCTTGAACTTGCTCTCAATATCCCAGTTGATGTACTTGGGGTCACCTATCTTTCTGTTGATCTCTGCCTTAACGTCATCAATGTTTTCGCAAAGCTTTTCCTGCGAGGGCCATACATAAGTGTAGCCGCCCCCGCCGTTTTCTGCCTTTATGGCATCTATGCTTTCCTTAAGGTCGATGATCGTGGTTGTTTCGTCAAGCGTCAGAGTAATCGCCGATTTACATTCAACTACTCTGCCGCAATTCTTGATTTCGTTTATTTCACTGTAAGTATGCTTGCTTCCGTCGCTGTCAACAAATGTGATATGCTCCGCATAGCTTTTCATTTTCCAGTCTTCGACACCTTTTGTGAAATAAACATTTCCGCCTACATACATC
>CAVJKI010000001.1:0-4791 GCA_963649995.1 Sodaliphilus sp. | reverse complement strand
TGAATTATCAATATAAATGTTGCCGTTGATATAAAGCGTACCGCCGTATTTCATATTGCCGAATACTACAAAATCGCCGTCAACGCATATCATATCGTTGAGGTCGGCTTCTGTACTTGCACAGGCGCCGTAATAGTCGCCCATAATATAATACATATTACCGCTTCTGAACGGGAAGCAGTTGTTGAGCTGTGCAACACTTCCGCCTACTCTCAGCGTACCGCCCTGAAGATTAAGACCGTTGCCGGCAGTCTTACTGAGGTAAAGGTTGTTTCCGACTGTTATATCGATCGGGTTATTGGTTTTGCCGTTGTTGATAGGTGCATTATTGAGCTTCATCGTACCTGCCGCTATTATCTCTGAATAGAGGTTGATACCCGAACCGCCCTGCTCGCCGCCTATCTGGCTGTACTCGTTATCAAGGTACATTGTGGAGGTAATCTCCATACCTGACATATAAACGTCATTCGGAGCGTAGCCCGTGGAAGTGAAGAAACGGTCAAAGTTATAGGTTTCTTCCTTTACCTTGAATTCGCCGACTGTTGATATGGTGGACTTTTCGCCATTTACGGTCACATCGGTCGTAATGCGCACGACCTTTGAGCCTTCCTCTGCGCCGTCCGCTACCTTGGTAACGGTTATCTTGTAATCACCGAGACCGGGAGCAAGCTCACTGAAGCCCTCAATGCCCTCGGCACTGGTACTTACTATTGTTTCGCCGTTTGTTTTCATTCCGGCGATAGTCTTTACAAAATCGCTGTTGGGTCTTTTGGTTATATAGTCGGAAATCATATTGTTCAGCGCAATCGCACTCTGATATGACTGCTCGTCGCCGTACTCGATCTCAACCTGCTTTCGTGCGGAAATCGTGGAATAGTAAACCGCCGATGCAAGTACTATCATAACCGACATTATAGCAATAATGAAGAATAAAACGCTACCCTTGCCGCCTTTCAGCCGCAATAACGCCTTTTTCATCATTAACGCTTTTTTGTTATGTTTATTCATAGCGTTTTGTCCTTTCATTCCTTACTTTACGCTTTTACCTTTTATTCGGCTGTGCTGTTATTTTTTGCAAAGGGATCTGCAACAGGCTCAATGCAAAGCAGATTAACGGAGAACTCCATTGTATAATCACTTTCGCTACTGTTATCGCCCGAAGCGGTATCCGCCATCTGGTAGCTGATCGATGCAATGTCAACAGCCTTTCCTAAAGGCTTGCCGTCTGCGTCCTTGATGCTGTCGTCATAAACTCCTGTATAGAGCAGATCTGCAAAATCGTGCAGATTCTGAAGCTTGTTTGAGTGAGCCGTAAACGATACTGTTACAGAGCCTACCGTTACAGGATCGCTTGCCGCAAGCAGTGTAGCCTGAAGCTTCTTTGCGTACATAACCAGCTCTCTTGTGCTGAGCTTGCTGAAATCTGTTTCTGCGTCGGGTGTTTCAACAACCGTGTTTGCGAAATCCTTAAGAGGATATGTAACATCTGAGGGTACAAAAACAGATACTGAAAGTGCCTGTGTTGAGAAGGGCGATATGCTCAGGCCGTCAATGGTGATGTCCTTGCCCTTTGCGATAAACTTACGCATGATCTCGTCTGCTTCGTATTCGGTCAGGTCGTTGTAGAATTTATCTGCAAGGTTCTTACCGTCTTCATAAGCCTGGCTGATCTCGGTGTCAATCGTCGATTCATGCTCAAGCTTTGTGAGTATGTCCTGATACTCCTGCTTTACAGATGCGAGCTGTTTGTTGTTATCGCCTATTTTGTTAAAGTTGGGAAGTATAAATACAAATATTCCTACGCCGATAATTGCGGCAACTAAAAATACAACTATTAGGATTCGTTCCTGTTTACTGATCTTCATATTCTGTATGTCCTTTCCCCGTTACTGTGCAGTAGATTCTGTAGCTGACGTGTCAGCTGCCTGATCGCCGTTTGTGTCATTTTCAATCATGCTGTTTGCCGAATCCTTGTCTACGGTAACATTGTTACCTGCCTTCAACAGCATTGTAAGACCGAATGTAACGGTTTCTTTCTTATCTTCGCCAACCTCAACTCCGTATCCGTTGTATGTAATGTTTTCAAAATAGCCCTGGTCTATCAAAGCTCTTACATACTGGGAGGGCTGTGCCTGATTCGTACAGCTGAAGGTTGCGTTTACAGAATATCCCGAAATCGAAACGCTTTCGGTAAGCTTCATACCGTTCAGGTTCTTGCGTATATCATCGCTTGTGACGTTTTCAATGCCGTCCTGCTTTGCCGTAAACGGCTCTCTGAGCATCTTATAAACGTCCGTTGTACCCTTGGGCATATAATTGTACATCAGCTCGGCGTTTGCTATAGAATCCTTATAGCTCTTGAAGTTTTCAAGTACGCCTTCCTTCTGTTGCAGGGTCGTGAGCCTTGCCTGAAGCTCGGTATCGTTTATCTGAGCCTGTACCTTTGTTATCTCGCCCTTGATGCTGTTGTTGATAACATCTACTACAACATTGGCACCGATTACCGCAAGCACACTGATAGCGGCGGCGGCTCCCAGACCGATGAAGAAGGTGTTCAGACCCTTGCTTTCTCTTGCGGCTGTGGTAGCAAGAAGGTTGATATGCTCAAGATCCTTGTTTACCTTATAAAGAGCGCCGATAGCGTTTGCGTAAACCGTGAACTCAAAGTCAGCTCTTGACGCAATGGTTGTCGGAGAGCTCAGAATGTGACACGGAACATTGAAGCCCGATACAGTGTTCGTAAGCGCTATGAAGTCGCCTATCTCGCCGTAGAACATCATTTCCTTGATGGGCTTCATATCCTTCCTTGACTGGAAGAACTGGAACATTCTGAACAGGTTATCGTATATAGCCTGGTTTACATAATCCTCTGCGTTATTATAATCAGCGGGATCTATCTTGAAGTATCTTGAGAACGAAAGAACGTTGTCCTCGTAAAGGTTGATGTTAAGGAATTCCTTATCTATCTGCACCAGTAAGAGCGGCATATAACCCGACATCTTGGGTGTGTTCTGGATAAGACGTGAAATTGCGTTGTTTGAAATGTTTACCGCTTTCAGCGAAAGACCCATGTGGGTGAACAGCTTTACATAGCCGTCAACAAGACGCTGAGGGCAGGCTGTGGCAAGAACCTTGATGAGCGGGTTCTTGTTTTCGTCAACAGTTTCACCTACAATAGTATATGAAATGTTGTAGTCGCCCGATATACCCATGTTGCTTCCTATCATAGCCTCGATAGCGGCTGAGTTTGAAAGCTTCTTGGGCTTGGGGAGCATAAGCTCCTTATAGAGTATCGAGCTTGAACTGATCGATACGATGGTATCCTTTTCCTTGATAGCTCTTGTATTGATCATATCAATGATTTCTGCCGCTACCAGAGGTACATCTGCTATGTAACCGTTTGAAACAAGTCCCTTTTCGATCTCTCTGAAATCAACTTCATCAATCTTGATTTTCGTGCCCTGTGACGAACCACGGACCAGTTTTATTTGTCTGTCAGTAATATCAATAGATAACATATCTCTAAATTTCCTTCCTGCTTATTAGGTTTAATTTTCGTTGCTCTTTAAGTATTGCCCATACCTTCCATACCTGAGTAGAGTATCGGGAATACGCCTGCAAGTAAGCAACCTACCATAACGCCCATAAGTATGATCATGACAGGTTCCATAAGTCCTACAAGTCGTGAAATTGCGGAATCGGCTTCATCATCGTAATAATCCGATGACTTTGCAAGGATCGTATCAAGTGTACCTGATTCCTCGCCGACATAAACGATCGAAACGAACATACCGTCGAATACGTTTATTCTGCCCATAGCCACCGAGAGTGACTCGCCTCGTTTAACGTTTTCAACAACGTCCTCAAACTGCTTTATAATATATGTATTGCCGAGCGTACCTACCGACTTTTCGATACAGTCAACCATCTGAAGTCCCGATGAGAAAAGGTTTGACATTGTACGGGCAAAACGTGCGGTGTAAATGGTACGAAGCAGCTTGCCGACCTTAGGCATTTTCAGAAGCATTTCATCCCACTTAAGCTTTGTCGAAGGGGTTTTGATAATAAGTCGTAATGCGATTACGATAGCGATCGCAATTATAACAAGAACATACCACTGATTTATCATAAAATCGCTTATTCCGAAAATTGCGGCTGACAGCGGAGGCATCTCGGTATCGCCCGCAAGGTCACGGAACATAGGCATGATCATGGTGAACATTGCTATCATGATACCTACCAGCAATACGAGAAGTACGATAGGATAAATCATAGCGCCCTTGATCTTGTTCTGCGTCTTGCTGTCCTTTGCGTAATGCTCGGATACACGGTTCATGATAATGTCAAGGTTACCTGACGCTTCACCCGCGCCGACCATGCTGACAAACAGCGAAGGGAATACACCGGGCTTTGTGGCAATAGCCTCAGAAAAGCTGCGGCCTTTCTGTACCTCCTCGTATATATCAAGAAGTACCTGCTTCTGCTTTTTATTCTCGGACTGAGCCTGAAGTATCTGCAACGCCTTTACAAGGCTTACGCCTGAGGTAAGCATCGCCGCAAGCTGTCGGCAGAAGAACGACAGATCCTTCGTTTTGAACTTGAATTTGACATCTGCCGCCTTGTTCTTTGCGGCGTCCTTATACGATGTACAGAACAAGCCCTTTTGCCGCAGTTTGTCGATAAGCTCTACGGAATCTTCCGCCATTTCGGTACCTTTTACCTTTTTACCGTTAACGTCGGTAGCAACGTAAGTAAAAGTTGTCACTGGTTATCCCCCATTCATCTTAACAG